>JAUWHC010000360.1 GCA_030606095.1 Promethearchaeota archaeon
GAAATAAGTTAAAAATTCCTATTAAAATACAAAAAGAAGCATTGAGGTTACTCAAAACATCCTCTAAAAAAGGGCTTTCTACAAATGGAAAAGATCCAAAAGGATTTGCTGCTTCTGCTATTTATATGGCAGCAAGATCTACTAAGCACCGAAAGACCCAAACTGAAGTTTCATATATTTCTAAAATTACTGAAGTAACTTTAAGAACTAGAGTAAAGGATATTAAAAAAGCATTAAATCAAAATTAAGATTGTGATTGTTATTATGAATTCTAAAGGCTTATTTTTTAGTTAGTCCAAACATTGGACATTCCAGAATATTGAATATAGGCAGAAAGTTATCTAAGCAAGACTTTAAAACAGATTTATTAATCATAACTCATATAAAGAATCCAAAAAAAGTAAAAAATTATTAACTGACACTATAAAATTTATACCTTTCTTTTCAATCATTCGTCGAAATTCAACAGCACCAAAAGTTCTTCCAGGATTTAATAGTATTATTTGATCCTCTTTTAAAAACGGAGCTATTTGTTTCGCTATTGTTTTATGAGCAAAAGCGGGTGTAACTATCAAAATGATACCAACATCTTTAATTGCATACCAGATATTATGTGATGCAATATTAATTAGAAAAATCCCTCCAGTTCACCAGAAACCTTTATTCCGCCAGTTCTCCTTATTTCGCTTATTCTATAAAATGATCTATTATAAATGTTCATGGTGTATCCCTTAGAAGATAAAGAAGCCGTAAAAGCTCCCGTTCCCATTCCTATATTTAACTCCCGTATTCGTCAATAATATTATAGATTTCGTCAATTAATTCTTCGATATCAATTATTTTTTGTTCTTCTATTGCCATATTTTTAATAGAAACTTTAAAATTCTCAGCTTCTTTTGGTCCTATTATCAATACGATTAAAACACCGAGCTCATTAGCTTTTTTTAATTGGTTTTTTAAATTTTTAAACTTGTAATCTATTATGCACGGAAAATCCTCATCCCTAACCATTCTTGCTAGTTTTAACGCGTAACTAGACACATTATCGTTAATAGAGGCAATATAAATAGTATCAGTATAATCTTTTTCTTTAATTTCTTGTGGAATTAAATTATATGTTTTTAAGAATAAACAAAACATTAACACACCCATTCCAAACCCTATTCCAGATATTTTTTCGTCTGAGAATATAGATAACAAGTCGTCGTAGCGTCCTCCTCCAAAAATACTTCTGATGTTATCTTTTCCAGTATCAAATACTTCGAATACAATACCAGTGTAATAATCTAGACCTCTAACAACGCTTGAAGAAAACGTACAATATTCTGTGATGTTTGCTTCTGAAACTAATAAATTAAAACTTACTAATTCAACATAACCGCGAGAACTATAAAACTCTTTGGGAATGTCCTCGAATTTATTTAATAAATCCTCTAAAGATGTAGACTCTTTTAGCTTAAAAATGCCTTGTACAATTGTTTCGTCTTGGAAAGAATCAAGAACAAATTTCTCATAGTCTGATTCCTCCATTTTATCAGATTTATCTAAAACCTTATAAACAAGTTGTAACTTATCTTTAGGGACATTTAGTATTAGTTCACACACAGAATCGATAAATCGTCGATTATTATAAAAAATTTGAAATTGGTCTGGTGTGGCTCCAAATTCTAAAAAGATATCAACTACTGCATTAAATATTTCGAGTTCTGCATAAAGGCTATTTTCTCCCAAGATATCCATGTTTATTTGTTTGAATTCTCTTCGACGCCCTCTCTGAGGTCTTTCGTACCTATAACATGTTGGTACTGAGAACCACCTTATGGGTTTTTTAAGCTCTTGTTTTTTTGCCGCGATCATTCGAGCGAGGGATGGAGTAAGTTCTGGAATTAAGATTAGTCGCTCTCCTTTTTTCTTCTCTACTAAAAAAGATTGCTCGTAAACTAACTCATCTGAAGATTTAGCAGCAAATATTTCAATCGGCTCCAATTTTGGACTTTCAAATTCGTCATAACTGTATAAACCCGCAACATCTCGAATTGTATCAATTATCCAGTTTATTTCTCGTAAATCCGATGGATAATAATCTTCCATTCCTCTTAGTGGTTTTGTTGAAAATTTCTTAGACATAATATCGTTCAATTTAATTAACGCTAGAGTTATTTAAAAAAAAGATCATTTACAAATATTTTTTTCGATTTTATTCGACTAAAACACTTTATTTTTGATTTTTCTGATTAAGAGGCTTTTAGAAGAAAATCTATTAAAATAATTGAGTGTAAAATTAATTATGTCAGACATTGAAATTATTAATCCTGGAACTCCCGTTGCGGGACCTTATAACCCGGGCATAAAAGTAGGTAATTTACTATTTGTTTCTGGTCAAGGTTCGGCTCAAGTTGGGGCTAATATTAAAGAACAGACTTTAGATGCACTTAACAAAATTAAAAAAATCGTAGAAGCTGCTGGTGGTAAAATTTCGAACATTGTCAATACATCAGTATTTTTAAAAAATATGAAAGAATTTAGTGAAATGAACAGCGTTTACAAAAAATTTTTTAATGAGAACGGAGTTACTGAATTTTATCCTGCGAGAGTTACAGTGGAAGTATCTAATTTGCCTTTTGCTAATATGTTAATAGAAATAAGTGCGATAGTAGTTTTATAAATAAATCAATTATCTTTTTTTTTCTCTTAAATATTATTTCAAATTTTAGGTTTTGTCATAGCTAATTCCTTATTAACAAAGTCTAAAAAGTAATTTTCATGTATTATCAATTAATTATTAAAGTTGATAGGTTGAAAATTGAGTGATATTATCCACTAGTTATGAGGAATTAAAAGATTTAGTTAAAGATAAAAAATTTCCTATGGTAATCTGCGATCTCGATGCTTTCAATCAGAATTTAGAAAGGGTTGGGAATTATTTAACGAAAGTGAAAAAAAGTTTAAGACTATGTACTAAATCAGTTAGAGTTCCTGAATTGGTAAATAAAGTTGAAAAAGAAGATTTTGTTAACGGGATATTTACTTATAATTCAGCTGAAGCTTTGTTTTACGCTGAAAATTATAAAATTAAAGATATTTTGTTGGGTTATCCCACGATGTCTAAGGTGGATGTTGGTGAATTATGCAAAGCAGCTAGCATAGATGGTGTAAGCATTACAGTTATGGTTGACGATATAAAACAGGTTAATTTATTAGAAGAATTTGCAGTTAAAAAAAATGTTGAATTTGATACGTTAATTGAAATAGATGTCGCAGACAAATTATTTGGGAGAAATGTTGGCGTTTACAGAAGTCCAATAAGGAAACCCGAAGCAGCAGTGAAACTGGCACAAATAATAAGTAAAGCAAATAACTTGCATTTTAGGGGAATTATGGGTTACGAAGCTCAAAATGCTAGTATAGGCGATGATAAAGCATTATTTAGATTTGC
>JAUWHC010000227.1 GCA_030606095.1 Promethearchaeota archaeon
CATTTTTATAAAAGAGTTCTAATGATTCGAATTGGAAAAAAATTATAAAATTTAATCTCTCATCGTTATTAATATTAACTCTCTTCATTATAAATTTAGATGACTATTAGAGATAATTTTTCAAAGTCCAATATTTCCAAATCCAATCAATATATCAAAAATACCACTCGTTCTAATGAATCAGGTTTAACTAAAGAACAATTATTATTGATTGACTTAAAAATAATCGCTCAAGAATATTTAGAAATTGAACATTTAAAAAATAAATTTACTAAAAGTTTACTTGATAATCGTGAGAATTTAGATTTTTCAGAATTTATAAAATACCCTAATTACAATATTAAAGAAAATCTAGTTAAAAAGCAAGTTTCACCTTCAAATATAAGAGGTTTAAATGTTGTTAGCGTCGATGGAAGTTCTGTCGTAAAAAAATTCATGAATGTAGATTTTTCCTTTTTGAAAGCCATAGCTGTGCATTATTATTTCTACAAAAATCATACTTCTAAAATAGATTATTTTCCAGACATAACAGGGTTTAATAATTACATGGTACAAGCAAATTACATAAACCGTGAAGAGAATGTTGTGGAAACCAAAGTTTCTATGGATATGACATTTATGGAAATTAAACTCTTAAATGAGTTAATTGAAAAAAATAACTCAATAGATTTAATCATTATAGATGGCTCAATTGTTATTATGCCTATAAATTTAATCTTTTCCAAAGATCTTGAGATATCTAAAAAATATGATAAATTATTAAAAGAATATCAAACCTTATATTCTAATTGTATTGAAAAGGGAATAATTTTAATAGGCTCAATAAAAGATACGCGAACCTCAGCACTAACCCATCTAATAAGGAATTCCATTCAGATGTTAAAACCAAGCACTACGAAATTAGCAGATTTTATAAAAATTAATTATCGCCAAATAATTGATTATTTTTCCGATTTAGATTTATTCAATAGAGTTTTAAAGAAATCAGAAAGAAGCTGTATTTTCAATTGTAAAAAGGAACTTGACAAAATTAGGGATACCGGCATAAAGAAAGAAATACCGTATTATTTTCCCTTAAGTTTTTATGCGTTTTACCTTAAAACTACGCTTCATGATACTCCATGTAGAATTGAGTTTTTTATGGACGAGAAACACTCTTTAAAAGATGCTTCAGAAAAAGCAGATTTGATATCGTCTATCCTCTTGCCTATCTCTAGCTTAAATGAATACTATGGCTTACCTATTCCTCAAATTGAGGCTCATAGAAGAGCTGTTTTTAAACCCGCCGAGGTTAATTTATTATTTAATAATTTATCAAGAACTTTAAATAGCTATGGGGTCTCGTTATTAGAAAAACGCAGAGTAAGAAGGCCATTTTAATCTTTTCTTTTTTCTAAACGATTCAAAATAATTTCTTCGAAAAAGACATGCTTTTTTTTTAAAATTGTGTTCTTAAAGCCTTGTATATTTAAATTATCGTTCAATTTTTTTAAATTGGTTGTGCTTGAACTGATATAATAAATGTAAAACTTTTGATTTTGATCAACAAAAGGTTTGACATCTCGAATAAATTCAAGGAATACCTCAAAGCCCTCTTTTCCACCGTTCCAACAATAGTCTATGTTTTTCTTATCCCAACCTTCATTTTTAAACTTAAAAGAAGGCAAGTAGGGTGGATTAAAAATTAAAATGTTAAACGAGTTCTTAAGAATAGAGGGAAACTTTTTAAACAGATCCGACTGGATAAATTCTATTTTTTTTTCTAAATTATTAGCGTTTTCATTTGAAATTGCACATTTAATAGCATTTTCAAGTATATCTGAAGCGTAAATTTGAGGTGAAAATTTTGGAACAATCGTTTTAATTAACTGTAAAAATATCGCGATTATTCCCGTTCCAGTACCCATATCCAAGATGTTTCTAATTTTAGCTAATTCAAACCCATCAAAATAATTTTCATCGATATTTTCTCTAAAATAGTCTATAATTAAGTAGCTATCTTCAGAAGGAGAATATACATCGTCAAAATTGTTATTGATCCTTGGCTCAGGAAAAGAGTATATTGTTCTCACCATCTAAATTGAAAGGGTTTCATGTATTAATTCAAAGATTAACTTGCTTAATTTCACGAGTTCGTCGACTTTAAATTTTGTTACTTTCTCGTTATTTATATTTTTATTTTTTAAATACTGAAGAATTTTTGGTTTTGGATAATTTATTACCTTCTCATTCTTTAGAAACAAATTTATTGCATTTACAACGTTTTTATTCTTGTAAGGCATTATTCCAGCAACGAACCTTAAAAAGAACGACCTAGTCTTGTCAGATAATAAAAATGGGTTAATATCTTCTCTAGGTTTAACGATTATTAAAGATAAATCAATCCTTGGGGCTGGAAAAAACTTAAATCGAGAGATATTGTATTTTTTTATAGGTATCATGAAAGCGTTGAAACTAACCGTTATTCGTGAGAAGTCCTTGTATTTATTATGTACAAATATTCTTTCTGCAATGCTATTTTCAATTACTAAAACCCCTCGAGGAGGTTTTTCGTTATAAAAAACTTTTTCAAAAATAGGTCCTGTAATGGAATAAGGGATGTTTGAGACTATGATATCGATTTGCGGGGGGATATTTGCTTTTAATATATCTTCATTTAAGACCTCAACATTTTCAATTTGAGAAAATTTTTCTTTAAGATATTGAAATAATTTAAAATCTATTTCGTAAGCGTAGACTTTTTTAGAAAACTTCAATAGTTCTTCTGTTAGTATGCCTAAACCCGGGCCAATCTCTAATATTACTTCGTCTTCTGAAATTTGCGATTCTAGTATAATTTTTTTTACAATATTTTTGTCAATGAGAAAGTTCTGACCTAGTCTTTTATTAGGTATTACTCCTAATTCATTTAAAATAAGTTGAGTTTCTTTTTTATTCATATTATTCATTCGTATCTGCGTGTCTTCGAGAATAAATAATATTTTATTCCCTCACGTTGCAATTCTTTGATTATTCTTTGAGCGAGCTGCTTTGCGGGGTGGGATAAACTTGTCCTGTCAGTTATATCTTGAAAGGTTGTGAATTTTTGTCTATTTCTTGCTTCTATTAATTCCCACATATGCTTTTGGCCAATGCCGGGTAATAGCTTAAGAGAGTGCATTCTTGGAGTTATTGATGTAGAGTTATTAAAGAAATTTAGGAATTCTTCTTCGTAATTTAATATTTCTTTTTCAAGAATAGGCTGAATTAGAGCTTTTGAAGTGTTTGTTAAATCTTTATAATCAATTTTTTTCAAAACTTCTTTAAGTTTGTTTTGTATCAAAAACACTTCATAAGTATTTTTTTCTTGAATTTTAATCTCAGAGTCTCTATTACATTTAACTTCATAAAGGACAAAGTCCGGAAAAGTAAGAACTTGAGCAATTGGTGTTTTGGACCAACTAGGTTTATCTTCTTCTGGATGGCCGTGCAATAATATATCTAGTATTACTAGCTCTCGAAATTTTTTGATAAATTGTTTCTTTTTCCTTGGCTCTCTTCTTTGATACTTGGGTTTGTGAGGAGGCCTTCTGTATCGATCTCGATTCCTTTCCATACCTACCAATTTTCTTATTGTTTACTTTCCCGATAACCATAATTATTTATATTTTGTATATTCCTTTTTTAAAAAGGATTGCTCAATAAAAATTAAAACAATTAGAATTTATAAATTCTTCGTTGTTTACTCACTTTTTAATCGATATATAGTAAGAATCCGTTTAAGAAGTTTTAAGTTCTTCTATTTGAGTGAGAAGTTCTTGTAATTGCCCCTCATTTAATGTTTTTCCAATAAAACTTTTCTCTAAGATCATTCTAAGCTCTTGGATAGTATGAGGATCAATGTTTACAATATTTATTGCGTAAATTTCTTCGATTTCGTATTTGTCTATTAAAAATTTTTGAATTTTAATCGCATCTTTCTCACTCATTTTAGCATATTTATTTACATAATTATATGTAATTTCTTGAAAATGAGTAAGTCCCTCTTCAGCATCAATTTTTTCTTTTCTTTGCTTAACCATTTCCATCATTTTCTTTACTTCGGGTATAGAAATAGTTTTTTCACTTATTTTTCGTCCAGACATATAAATCACTGATTTTATAGCTAATATTTTAAATTATTTTGCAGTTCCCCTATTAGTTCGTAAATGTTCCTTTCCAATTAATAGCATTTTCTTAGAATTTCCTAATTTAACCTCAACTTCGTAGCAACGCCCTCTTTTACCGATAACCGTGCCAGTTAACCCATGATATCTCCTGTGGGGGAATCCTCTCTTATGTTGCGATGGGTCGGTAACAACATCCACTTTATCGTTGATTTCATAATCGATCAAGTATTTTTCTATAGAACCCAAACCTCTATCTCTTACATTTTTCCTATGTCTTTGACGCGATTTATTCCTATAACCTTTATGTAGAGTCAAATTGCTTCCCTTCGCTATATTGAATTATTTTTTATTAAAAAATCAAGTATTTTAGACAAAATATGAAACATAATTTATTTATTTTTTGATTTAGCAACTTTAACAAGTTAACTAACATATTTTTAGAACGTCTAATTTCTTACAAACAATCGAAAAACCAAATATTTCCGTAATTGATGGTGTTGTTCGTCCATTGTCGCCGCTTATGAGTTCTTTAACGTAAGTTCCTCCCTGAGTTTCAATAAGAAATTCAAATTTGCCCGGTTTAATGAATTTTCCTTCCAATAGATAGATTTTTTTATCTCTAATTTTATCGGCACGACGGTGGGACACTCTAACAGGTGTTCTTTGATGTATTTTTTTGTTTTCAAACGTATCTTTTAACTTTTTTAATATATTTTCAAAATTATCTTTTATTACTTTCTCATTAGAATAAGTCAAGGCTCTATAAACCTTTCTGGTGTTTTCAGCGTCTAACTTTAGAGCTTTAACTTGTTCTTTATTACTATACTTTAACTCGTTAATTTTAACTTTTCTTTTGTTTCTTTTGTTTACTTTTTTTTGTATTCTCTCTAGCTCTAAAAATCTTATTTTGGGTTTTATTAGTTCTAAAATAAAGGGTCTACCGTCCCCTAACATCCTTACATCAATGTCTTCTCTCCCGGCTCCGTGGAACTTTGAGCCTTCTGCTTTTGCATTATTAACGAACTCTGGGCTAATAATCTCTTCTACACTAGTCATATATTGTTTTCCAGAAAAATTGCACTCTTCACATCCTTTTCCTCTACATGTCCTACAGTCCCAATGAGTTTGTGGAATCCCTCTAAGAAACTTGTTATATCGTCCATAGATAAAAATTGATCTTATGAGCAAATTTATTTCAAA
>JAUWHC010000118.1 GCA_030606095.1 Promethearchaeota archaeon
TTATCTATTTTTTCACTTTGTTGAAACGTAGCGATTAATTCATCCAAGTTCTCATCAGCAGTAACTTTATCGATTAATAATCTTCCGTTCTTAAAAATTAGTTTGATATTTTTTATGATTTTATTACTAAACCTATCTTTAGTTAAAGGGCAAAATATCGTTCCTTCACCCTGTTTTTCGTGAGGGGGAAAGAAAACTTCTCCAGCAGGTAGATTTCCTCCTAAATCTCCTTTAGCAATCTGTTCGTCTGATAATAATCCATCATCGAGGATGATTACGCGGTCTTCTATCGAAACCCAGAAGTCTGTTCCCAAATCATCAGTAACATGAACTTTCTTCGCGTTTTTAAAATTTTTAGATAAATTTGAGGTGATTTGTTGTAGATCTTTCTGAGGAACACTTATTCCACCCACGATAAATTTTTCAAGTAAATCATAACTTATATTATAAAATGCTGCTGCTTTTTGGGAAGGCCAACCAGCATAACACCATTTTTTTCCTGGAGCAAACTCTTCTTTAGCTCCATAGAGGACATCTTTAATAGGAGCAAGAGATTTAGCTCTAGCCAGCATTTTCTCTCTAGGTACTTTGTTTACAATCGATGGATCTTCGTAAGGTTCAATGACGATATAGGCGTCTATGTTTTCGATTAACTTCAAATAATGTTTTGGCGTAATTGCTAGAATTTCACTTGAAATTTTTTTATCAAGGAAGAAAGTTTCTGTAAAATGATCGCTTGTGGACGAAATATGAGGAACTCCTCCTTTTCTTAATACATTTAGCGCAATTTCCTCTAATAAATCTTGGCTATAAATGCCTCCTTTGATGAAAACACATTCCCCTTTCTTTTTTATGTTAATACTATTGACAATATTTTCTGCACAAAGTTCTATTTTTTCTCTATCGATCATATTAGAATTAATTTAACACATGTTATTAATTTTCAATTTTACATAATGGCTAAAAGTAAAGCATTTATTGAAAGACCGAAAAAAGTGTTTTTCCAACAATGAATTTATTACACATAATTGTTATATTTAAAATATCGGTACAACGAATTCTTGATGAGGTTAGATAATAATACACACAAAAATTTTTAAATTATGATTCGAGAAGCAGGTTTGATGTTTCGGGGTTTTACGTTAGTAAAAAAAAGCTATCACAAAACTACTTTAGGAAAAATCGATGCCGATTTAAGAAGTGGCTTGCTAACAGCACTCTTGAATTTTGCAGAGACGGCATTTTCTACAGGTGCTGTAGAATATTTTGAAGGAAATAGATTTACTTTAGCTTTTATTAACGAAAGAATTTCATCAGAAGATAGTATCGAGCCCGAGCTTTTAGTTTCGTATGCAATTATAGATAAACAGAAAAAAATAGATAAATATGTTTATAAAATCGTCCACCCTCTATTGATTAAAGTTGCTAAGGAATTTAAAGCTCAAAATGAGGGAAAAAATTTATCAGAAATCTCTCAATTTAAGATCTTTAAGAAGGATCTTGACGAAATTGTTGGTTCTGATACGAAGAATGTTGATCAAAAACTAAAAGGATTATTTTATTAAAAAGTATAATAATTCAAGTAATATTTCAAGATGCTAACTATTTTTCTTTGATTTTTTTAAAAACCATAGCATTAGCGGTAATGCAATCGTTGCATCTGAGATAACCGTTGAAAACTTCGCTTCTTGACTTACTTTTCCCCAAGATTTTGCTTCTTGAAAAGTTGCTCCACTAAGACCGCCTTGTTCTGGTCGATCCATTGTAATTTGAATTGCGTACTTCGCGGAATTAGGACAAAATTGCAATGATTGCATAATAAAATTCTTAGGAACACCTCCACCAATAATACAAACGCCCGCTTGTTTAGCACCCCATGCTAGATCAACCATCTTTAACATGTCTTTAAAGTGGTTAAGATTTAAATTTTTGTGATGAAATCCTAACTGTAAAGCCAAACCTGAATCCGTAAAAGCGGGACAAAATATTGGGATATTTTTTTTTGCACAAATTTTTAAAATAGAACTTTCATTATCGGGTAATAGGTCTCCAAGGAGCTTTAAAAAAGAGCTAACAGGCATATTTTCGTCAGGAATATTTAAATTTGATACGTAATCTTCAATACCTTCATAAACTTTATTCGGTAAGTATACATCGTAGATTCTGTTTAAATCTTGTTTATGTAATTCATAATCATCAACCTCATTTACATTTAATTCCCCTTGTAAATGATGATATCCTAATGTTTCGGCAATATCGTGAGTTAAAGAAGCGCCAGTAGTAACAAGAATGTCAATAAAGCCCTCTTCAACGAAGTCGTGAATAACTCTTTGCATTCCTGCAGGAACTAAAGCCCCAGCAAGACCAAAAAATTTGATACATTTTTTATCGAAAATCATCTCCTTGTAAATTTCACAAGCTAAAGCTAAACGCTTAGCGTTAAATCCTGTATCTTTTAATGACTGAATAAGATCGACAATATCATCATTCTCATCGATTTTGAATTGATTTACATTTTTCAACTTCTTTTTTATACTTTCATTTGGCATAATCATCAATTTTATGTTTGTTATGGATAAAAGAAATTAATTCTATTATTAACTTAGCAGCTAAATTAGATGTCACATTATTTAACAAATCTAAATTTGGACAAACTTCAACTAAATCAAAAGCAATAACATCAAAGTTTTTAGCTAATTTTCTTAATATTTTCCATAATTCTCGATAAGTAAATCCTCCAGGAATAGCATATCCTGTTCCCGGCGCTATAGAAGGGTCTAACACGTCGATATCAATCGAAATATATATCTTTTTTATATGGGAATTTTCAAAAAAATCAACAATATTATCCGTAAATTTGTCAATACCGAAATCATGGAGTAGGTAAGCGTCAAAATGAACAATATCTTCCTTTTTCGCAAATTCTAATTCAGAGATATCTATATCCCTCGTTCCAGCAATAAGCATATTATATTTATTGATAAAATTTAATTCATATAAACGATGGGAGATTGTCGCGTGAGAGTACAAACTTTTATCCCATTCCTTATATAAATCGAGGTGAGCGTCAAAAATTAAAACGCCAAATTCATTCTTATTCTCAAAAGAATCTGCCAAAGCTTTTACAACTGGAAAGGTGCAAAAATGGTCACCGCCTATCATTATTGGAACGACATCCTTTTTTTGACGGAAAATCAAACTTATAAATTTTTCAATTACCTCAAGACTTTTATTAACATTAGTAGGTTCAATCGATACATTTCCTATATCAACAACTTTTAACTTAGGTATTTCAACGCCCATTTCAGTTGTTAATGCTAAATTTGATGTAATTTCTCGAATTTTTTGAGGGGCAATGGCAGAATTAACATCCTTAAGAGAAGTTAAGTAGTCCCATGGGATTCCAAAAATTACGAATCTAGTATCGTTATCAATAGTTTCGCCAAAATCATAAAAAGCCATGATTCAATCCTTTTAATTTTAGTTTGTTACATTTGATTTAACGTATCTATTCCCAATATATCTAATCCTACTTTGATCACGATTTGAACACATCTAATTAATAGTAACCTCGCTTTTTTTAAATCCTTATTATCAGATAAAACTTGGCAAGAAGAATAAAAAGAGTTAAACGCTTGACATAAATTTAAAAGGTATTGTGGAATTAGATGAATACTATAATTTCTTGTTGTGGAATCTAATATCTCTGGAAAATAAATTAATTGTTTTACTAAGGATATTTCTTTTTCATGTTTTATTAAGTCCCATTTAATATTTAAGTCAATTGATTCTTTTGATTTCTTAATTATCGACTCAATTCTTGCGTAACAATATTGAATGTAAGGTCCTGTTTCACCTTCAAACGAAATGCTTTCTTTAGGATTAAAAATAAAATCCGATTTAGGGTTAAATTTCAAAATGAAAAAGGATAGCGCCGCCATACCAATAGATTTAGCTCTTTCTTTTTTTTCCTTTTTGTTAAGCTCTGGATATCTTTTATTTACCTCTTCATAAGCCAGTAGTTGAATTTTATCAATCATATCATCCGCATCGACTATTATTCCTTCCCGGCTTTTCATTTTTCCTTCTGGTAAAGAAATCATTCCATACGACAAGTGAAATTTATCTTCCTTAAATCCGATCATATCCAAAACAGCAAATAACTGTTTAAAATATAAATCCTGTTCATTTCCCACTACATAAATGGATTTGTCGTAATTGAAGTCTTCTTTTTTTTGAAAGGCTAAGTAAATATCTTGAGTTATGTACAACGATGTGCCATCTCTTCTTATTAAAAATTTATTTGGTAAATTATAACTTTCTTTTAAATCAGCAAAAATAGCTCCATCTTCAGTTTTTTTGAAAATGCCTTTATTAAATCCTTCAAGAACTTTTTCTTTACCCTTCCAATAGATATTTGATTCAAAATACTCTTTATCAAATGATATATTTAATTTTTTATAAGTTTCCTTAAAGCCCTTAAGTGCCCAACTATTCATTTTTTTCCATAATGCCCTGACCTCAGGATCATTTTCTTCCCATAACCTAAGTAGGTTGTAGACTTCTTCTATTAACTTATCGTCTTCTTTCTCCATCTGATTATATTTAACGTAAAATTTTCCTACGAAGTGGTCGGATTTTATATTTGGCTCTTTATTATTTCCCCACTTTTTGTAAGCGAACATAGATTTGCATATGTGGATTCCTCTATCATTATTTAGATTCACATCGAAAACAAGTTCTCCTTTGTATTTCAAAAGGTTCGAGAGAGAACGGCTTATTAACATATTACGGATGTGTCCTAAGTGAAGCGGTTTATTTGTATTTGGTGCGGGATATTCTATTACGATTCTAAACGGGTCTGATTTACCTTTGCCCAATTTTTCGTAGATTCTTCCGTAATCCTCTTGAAGTTTAAAAATTTCCTGTAAAACTACCTGTGGTCTTACTTTAAAATTTAAATAAGGTCCAGTTGCTTCTATGCTTTCTAAATAATCAGCTAATTTTATTCTCTTTTTTAACTCCCTTGCTATGATGTTGGGCGCTTTTTTTTCAAATTTTGCCAGCTGAAAACAAGGAAATGCATAGGAAAAATCAAAATCTGGAGGAGGTATCTCAATTAAATTCTTAATTTCAGTTATTGAGAGATTTGTGATATATTTGGCTAAAAATACCGCAATTGTTTTTTTATCGACGATAATCATTTTCAATTACGTTAGAATCTCATATATTTTAATTATTTACTATTTATTTATTAATTATTAGCTCATAAAATTTTTGATATTCTAATATTAGAAAAGTTGATTAGTGTATGTCATTTGAACAAAATGCTAAGAGAAATTTTCCCAAATGGCCGATATATGACGACAAAGAGATAAATGCTTTAAAGAATGTAATAAAATCTGGTGATTGGTGGTGCGGTGCTCCAGGTACACACCAAGGTGAGAATGTTTGGGCGTTTCAAGTAGAATTTGCTCGATTTCAAGAAGCAAAGCATTGCGTAGCAGTATGTAATGGAACGGTAGCCATAGAAGCGGCACTAATGGGATTTAATATTGGTTTAGGTGATGAAGTTATTGTTTCAGATTACACCTTTGTTGCATCAGCATCAGCAATAATAGCTACAAACGCAGTTCCAGTATTCTGTGATATAGATCCAGAAACACTAGTTATGGACGTGAATAAGATCGAGAGACTCATCACTCAAAGAACTAAAGCAATTATACCCGTTCATTTAGTTGGCAATCCCGTTGAAATGGATAAACTAATGGAAATATCTTCAAAAAACAACCTATTTATTATTGAAGATTGCTCACACGCACACGGTTCTAGATTTAAAGGAAAAAGACCGGGTAACTGGGGAGACGCAGGAACATTTAGTTTCCAAGCTTCGAAAGTTTTAACAAGTGGTGAAGGTGGGGCAATAATTTGTAATTCCAAGGAATTAGCAGATAATATTTATTCTTATACTGATTGTGGTAGGAAAAAAAATTGTTATTATTATACGCATTTCTCTTATGGAACGAATTATAGGATGACCGAGTACCAGGCAGCGGTGCTTAGAACCCAGTTAGAAAAATTTCCCTCTCAACATAAACTAAGAAACGAGAATGCTAATTACTTAATGAATAAGTTAAACGAGATTAATGGCATTAGAACTATGAAACCAACCCCAGGTACAACAGAACTTGGGTGGTATGTTTTTCCAATAATATTTGAACCCGAAAAATTTAGTGGTCTTAACAAGATGGAATTTTATAAAAAGTTGAATAGAAATGGCATACCTACTGTCGATTGTTACCCACCCTTACATAGCTTAGATTGCTTCAAAACAATTAATTTGAAAAAAGGAATTGACTATTCTAAAGCTAATTGGGGCGGAGAGAAAAGCGATGATAAAAATTTCCCCGTTGTTTCAAGTATTTATTCAAGAAGCATAGAATTTCCACAAGAAATGTTATTAGCTTCCAGAGAAAAGTTAAATGGCGTAGTAGAATTTATAAAATCTTTAAAAAAAGAATAGTCGAGAATTAAACTTAACCAACTTCTTCTATTTTCCTAGACTTTGCACTTTTATACATTGTTTCGACAATTTTTAGAATTTTATAACCGTAATTGCCATCAGTCAGCGGTTTTTTATTATTTAACATGCAATCGATAAAATGCGCTATTTCTTGAGGGTAACCAAAAGACCAAACTTCAGCAGGAACGGGAAACGTCCAACCTTTTGTAGTTCCAGCTTTTTCTACAGCATACCCAAACCCTTTTTCGCTATAAACGCTCATTAAATTAGAAAATGTTGGAGCAACTTTAACTTGTCCTTCAGTACCAAATAATTCAAATCTCATGTCATAACCTCCTGGCGCGGTCCATGACTCTTCAATTACTACTTGGGCGTCGTTTTCAAAGTATAGAATTCCTACAACGTTATCTTCGACTTCACACTTACCAAATTTACCCCGATCTGGCTTTATCGTTTTTACTTGACAGTACACTTCTTTAACATCGCATCCAAGATACCAAACTAAACAAGCAATATCGTGTATTCCTAAATCTAATAAAGCACCCCCTCCTGAATCTTTTAACTTATAAAACCATGCAGAATGAGGACCTGAGTGTTGTTCTTTTCCGCGACCCATGTAAATCTTTCCTAAGGCGCCCTCCTCGATAATCTCTTTAACTTTACTAAATGAGGGTGCGTACATGTTATTTTCACAATAAAAAATCTTCCTGTTTGAAGATTTTTCAACATCTAACATCTCTTTTCCTTCAATGATGTTTCTAGCTAAAGGTTTCTCTATAAGTGCGTGCTTTCCAGAATTCAAAATGTCAATGGCTATATCTTTATGTAAATAATTTGGTACACAAGCAGAAATAGCATCACAATCG
>JAUWHC010000347.1 GCA_030606095.1 Promethearchaeota archaeon
TTTGGGCTTGATATATTTTGCTAATAATAATAAGTATTTGAATTTGTTCATCGAGATGACCTAATTCATCCGCTATCAGTAAAGCTTCTTCATAGTGTTTTAAAGCCTCAACATAATCCCATTTTTCTCGAAATATATCGCCTATAATATTAAGACAGAGTGCTTTTTTGTGTAGATTTCCAATTTGTTCAGCTATTTGAACTGCCTCTTCAAAGATCTTTAAAGCTTCATTATCTTGTCCTAAATAATGGTAATTAATACCAATTAAGTGAAGACTTTCAATTCTCCCTTCCATATTATTTTCTTGATTGAAGATTTCATGCGCTTCTTCAAATCTTTCCATAGCCTGAGAATACTCACCCTGATCTTGGAAAATAGATCCTATCTTGTTAAGCAATTCAGCCTTTTTCCCTTTTATACCTAATTTATTAACAACATCTAGAGCGTTCTTATAACTACTCAAAGCATCTTTGAAGTTTGCTTGTTCGGCATAGAAATTTCCAATATTTTTCAAAGAGTCAGCATTTCCTTCAAGGTTTTCTATTTCTCCATAAATTTCAAGAGCTTCTTGAAAATTTCTAAATGACTCTAAGAACTTTCTTTGGTCCAGATAAATTTGTCCTATGGCATTAAGAGTGGCGGCTTTACTGTCTAAATCTTCAATACGATCAAATATCTCTAATGCTTTTTCAAATCGTCTTAAAGCTTTTAGATACATTTTTTGCTCTTTATATATAAGTCCTATTTTCTTTAACATGTCTACTTTCCCTTTAAGGTCTCCTACCTGATCAAAGAGTTTTAAAGAATCTTCAAACCATTTTAGCGCTTCAGAATATTTATCTTGATTTTGGAAAATTGTACCTATTTGGTTTGAGAAGTTGGCTTTTAACTCGAGATTCCCCAAGTTTTCAGCAATTTGAAACCCATCCTCAAAATAATCTAAAGCTTTGACGTAATTCCACTGATCTCTGTAAATTAACCCTAAGTAATTTAGAGAATCCAATTTCCCTTCATAATTTTTTAACCGATCATAAATCCTTAAAGCTTCGTTACACTTATCCAAACCATTTAGGGAATCGCCCATTTCATGAAATATACGACCTAAGAGATTAAGAATTTCTGCTTTATCTTCAAGGTTTTCCAATTGCTCGTTAAGTTCCAAAGCTACATTAAAATATTTAAGAGCCTCGTTAAATTTCTTTTTTGAGTAGTAGATTTTCCCTATTTGCTTGAAATTAATTGCCTTTTCGCTAGTATTTTCAAACCTGTCATTAATTTTAATTGCAGCTTCGAAATACTTTAGAGCATCTTGATATTTCTCTTGATATTGATAGTTAATACCAATGTGTTTGTATAATTTAGATTTTTCATAAAAATCTTTAATTCGCTCATTTTCCTTTAAAGCAAATTCAAAATTTTGCAAAGCCTCAGAATAATTTTTCTGAGCTTGGTGAATTAGAGCAATATATTTAAAAATTGAAGTTCGTTGAGGAAAAGCTTTTATTTTTAGCTGAACTTGTAAAGATTGACGCAACCATTTTAAAGCATCTTCATAATTTGATTGAACATAATTGATAATTCCCATTTCCATAAGAGCAATTGTTTTCCATTGGTTATTTCCCGAATCTTCACTTATCCGAAAAATTCTTTCTAAACACCTTAAAGCATCGGTATACTTTTTAGTCTCAAAGTAGATTTTATAAGATATAAACAACTTAGTTAACTCGTTGGGTTCATCAATGTTAGTTTTAAGCCATTCCATTAGATCAATAGAAAATTTATCTTTGCTTAATTTTTCTTTTTCCTTAAAGAATTTCTCAAGAAATTTGGAAGTATTCACATTTAATCGAAAAACATTGACAGAACCATTTAATTGCTTAATTTCTAACAAGAATTGATCCAATTTATCTAGATTTTTGAGATCACTACTCTTTTGTACGTCAAATTCGTAGAGGTCTTCTTTTGATCCTCCGCCTGAGATGTGATTTATCCAGATTAAATTTTTTAAGTTTTTCATTATTTTAAGGGTCGATAGAAGGTCGAAATCATTTTTACCAGAATAACCAATTATTATTATTGAACGTTCGTTTGAGATTTTATCTAAAAATTGTGCTTTATAGGGCTCTAATTGAACGATGTTCCTCTCTGTTTGATTTAGCCCAATTAAATTTAAAGTGTTCATAAACGATTTTCTCGTATCTTCCCCTGTGATGATGTTTCTATGAGAACCATGAATTTTATATATAGGTATCTTTCCATTTTTATACAACTTTTCTGGGTCACTGAATTTTTCGTAATCTTTTTTAGTTATAACAGGGATTATCTTCTTTTTAGGAACATTTGATTGTAGCAGAGCGTATTCTAACAGAAAATCAAAGTTACTTGTAATGACAAAATGCCCTTTTTTTATCATTTCGGCTAGAACAAAATGCTCAAGATTGGGTTTATCGCTTTTTGTAAAAAAGTTTAGAAATCGAAAATCGTCCTTAATTGATTTGTGAATTATTCCTACTAAAACCTCAAACCTCAAATTCTGTAATTTCGAGATTGGTTCGATCTCAGAATTAGCACAAGAAAGCTTAATTAATGCCTTCATCGTATCAGTAGTTGATGGCAATTGAGAGGGCGCCTCAACCGAAGCTCCCGCACCTACTAAAAAAGTAAGCTTTTCGTCTGATTCGAATAATTCTGTAACATTAAAACTTTTTGACTTTTTAATTGAACTCATCTATTCGCACCTAATAAAAAATTATGCCTATGTAAGATTGTTACTCTTATTACTCTTAAAAAATTTTGCGTCATATTTTAAAACAATAATAAAAATTTTGCTATTGAAATTAAAATTTGAAGAAATTTTTGATCTCTTCGTGAATTTGTTCAACAGCTTCTTCTTGGATAATATCGTGATCCATGTTTTCAATAATTACGAGGTCTAAAATGTTTATTGAGTTTTGAACAATTTCAGTAATTTCATTAACAGGAGTTATTTTATCTGAATCACCAATTATAATTCTTAAAGTTTTACAGTTAAGTTGTTTTAACACTTCTTTTATTTGGTAACTCTTATTTTTTAATTCGTTTTTAGTGTTCTTAATAAACTCATCTACATTTTCTATTCCCTTTACATTTCCTGGAAGAAATTGGTTTATATAACGCAAAGATTTTGAGAAATCAATATGATACACATGTTTTTCTAAATTAATAATTGGACTTATTAGCAATATTCTATTTAAAACCTTTATTTTTGAACTTAGAATGAGCGCTATGTACGCTCCAAAACCGTGAGCAAGAAGATTAACGCTGTTTAAGTTAAATACAGTTCTTTTTGCCAATTTACTGACAAATTCGATAATTTTAATGGAATCAGATACTTGAGACGTAATAGATACTTCCCCTTGACTAGATCTATATCCTCTGAAATTAAAAACTAGAAAGGAATAACCCATGTCTAAAAGATATTGGTGGTCTTTAACGATTTCTTTTAACTCAAATAATTGTGGGAAACCGTGGAAATAAATTATTAATGGATAAGGT
>JAUWHC010000343.1 GCA_030606095.1 Promethearchaeota archaeon
GCATAAACTGCTTGAACGCATATATTGAACACATGCCCAGCAGCTTCTTTATCTTTTTTGATCAAATGCCAAGGGGCTTTATTGTTAAGATATACATTTCCTTCTTTTCCAAAATTAACAATATCTCTTAAAGCTTTTCTTAACTTGAAGATTTTAATACTATCTCCAATTTCATAACTAATACTATTTATGCGCTCGATAAATTTTTTATCAACTTGGTCGAATTCTAATTTGTGAGGTACAGTTCCATTAAATTGTTTATCGATAAAAGTTAAAGTTCTATGAATGAAATTTCCGATGTTATCGTTTAATGTTTTAATGTTGTTTTCAAATTCAGACCATAAAAACGATGTATCACTAGTTTCTGGACGATTATATGCCAAAGTAAATCGCCAATAATCAAGCGGAGCAACTTCTAATGCTTCATCGATCCAGATTCCTATTCCCCTCGATTTAGAAAATTTCTCGTTTTCAAACATTAACCATTCTGTAGAAGAAACATTGTAAGGGAGTATTAATTTCTCTCCATTGCTTTTATCCTCGTTATAGGATAATAACAAAATCGGAAATATAATCAAATGAAATATGATATTGTCTTTCCCAATAAAAAAAACTGTTTTCGTTTCTGGATCTTTCCAAAAATAATCAAATTTTTTTGGATCTTTAATAATCTTTTCTGCCCATTCTTTTACGGCGGAAACATAGCCCAAGACGGCTTCAAACCAAACATAAATAGTCTTTTCTTCAGCTCCCTTAAAAGGGGCTGGAATCCCCCATTCTAAATCTCTAGTAATGGCTCTTTGTGGAATGCCTTCTGAGATACTATTCAAACACATCTGTCGAGCATTCTGTGGAATTAGTTGGTTTTGTTTTATAAAATTAACCAACTGATCTTGTAATTGGGGCAAATCCAAATACCAATGCTTCGTTTTACGGAGCACAGGCATATTATTGCATATCACACAATAAGGTCTTTTTAACTCTAAGGGAGTTAGTAATTTTTGGCATTTATCACATTGATCTCCCCTCGCACTTTCATCTCCACAGTGCGGGCAAATTCCTTCAACAAATCTATCTGGAAGAAATAATTTATCGTGCTCACAATACAGCGATTCTAATTCCTTTTCAAAAATGTATCCATTTTTCTGAATATCCATATAGAAATTTCTTACAAACTCAATGTGTGTAGGATTATGAGTAATAGTGTAATTATCATATGAGATTTGCCATTTTTTAAATAAATCTTTAATTACAGTATGATTTTTAAAGGCTAAATCCTGAGCTGACATATTTTGTTTTTTAGCTGCAACCGCAACGGGCGTTCCATGTGAATCCGACCCCGAAACAAATACAACTTCATCTCCTTTTAGCCTACAAAATCTTGCAAATATATCGGACGATAATACGCTTCCAATCATGTTTCCTAAATGGGGTATGGAATTTACATAAGGCCAAGCTGAAGTAATTACCCATTTATTTTTTTTAATATTAGACAATTCGTATTACCTCTTAATTTATAGCTAGATTATAGTTAGTTATCGATTATAATTGTTATAATTATAATTAATTAAACTAATAATGATTGTTAAAGTAATTTTCATTCTTATTTCAACTTTATTAGATTGAGAGTAAAAAACTAAACGATTTTAGTTCTCATAATATATTATAAACGACTAAGATATAAACTCAATTTAAAGTTTTTTTCTTTTAATAGCTAATCTGTGCTCCACAATTTCTACAAGCTTTAATTTCATCGTTCATTTTATTTAAGCAAGGTTCGTGATAATAAGCTCCGCATTTTTCGCATTGGAATACTTTATAATCTCCTAAAAAGATGCTGTGACAAAAAGTACAAGATACAGCTATTTCGTCGATTTGAGATTCTTGAATTAATCTCATTTTTGTAGTGTTTATACCGCTTTCATCGATTAGTTTTATTTTAGGCTCGCTATCGGGCTTATCCTCGACTAACTTTAATGCTGATAATGGAAGTTCCAATAAGAAGTAACAAAAAGGGCACCTGAAAACCATTTCTTTGTATTCTGTTTTCTTAGCCCACATCGCTGTACAAGATAGATGCATCGGGCGCTCACACGATGGGCAGTACCTTCCTTCGCTAAAGAAATCTGCTCCCGATATTGGTGATTTTACTGAGTGACAAATTTGACATTTTTCTTGCCCTCTTTCCTTACTACTCATCATTAATCTAATATCTAACACGCTTGGTCTCCTCAGTGGTAAAGCGATATCGCTTATCAGAGGGGCTAACTCGTTTTTTTTATTTGGTCCAAAATAGTCAGTCGTTATTTTAATCTCCTCTTTCGACGCGAATGACCTTCCAGCATCTAATACTGATTTTGAATTGTTAAAAAATCCAAATTCCCCGCCTGTAAGTCTTACAATCTTTTTTAAAATACTTTGAGAATAGTCTTGAGTTATGCCTAATTGGCAAGCATCAATATATATCCCTAATCCTTTAGCAATATTGACTATTTTTTGAATTTTGTTGCTAAGCTTCAATTTATTGTCCGAGACGATAAAAATCCTGTTTGTTTTACCTCCGAGTTTTCGCATCTCCTTTACTAAGATTTGCAAAGAGAAGGCTAATCCTTCGTCTAATATACCAATCCCAGAGATACGGATTTTCTTTAAAGAGTTAATTAATTTTTCTTCTTCATATGTAAAGGAACTCAATTTCTTTATAGTTGCCCCAAAAGAGAGCACTGCAATTCTATCTTTAGGATCAATAGTAAATTTCTCACTAATAAAGTTCTTAGCGGTTTCTAAAGCGACAAAAAGTCGATTAGGCTTAAAGTCTTTTCTTAACATAGATCGAGAAGAATCTATGAGCACAACGCAGTCTTCTATCTTTAAATCGTGCAATCTTTTTGTTAGAAATATTCAATGAATTTAAAAGAATTAAAAAAAGTTAGTCTTAAATAGGTTTCTATTCCATAAGCATTTTTTCGATTTTCCCCATATTCTTCTTCGTTTATTTCTTGCTTAAAAAGTTATAAGCAAAAAGCGCATACACCTTAATTGAATTGATAAAATCTTGAATTTCTATATATTCATCAATCGCGTGAGCAGTTCCCGCGCTACCAGGTCCAAACAAGATAGTCTGAGGGCAATATCCATCGTTACGTAAGTAATGTGCGTCAGCAGAAGCGGGTAAAAGAAAATAAAATGGTTTTTTTTTGTAAATTGTTTCAACAATATTATAAAATTCTTTTAAATCTTGAGATTTTTCCCATTGCTTCCAGTAGGATCCCTCAGAGGCGTTAATGATTTCTAAAACAACGCAAACATCTTTTGATGCACCAGTTATTTGATTTTTAACGATATATCCTAAGTCTTCTTCGATTAACTTCTTTAAAGCATTCATGATCGGGTCAACTTTTTGCTCGGGTAAAAGTCTAAAATCGATTACAGCTTCGCACGAATCAGGAATTACATTTTCTTTAATACCTCCTTTTATCATCGTTAACGCTTTAGAGAATTTGACAAGAGATTGGATAACACTTTGTAGCATAGGTTGGTCATTTAGGATTCTTTCTAG
>JAUWHC010000424.1 GCA_030606095.1 Promethearchaeota archaeon
ACATAACTCCAGTAATTTATTAAATTAAGCGGTATGAGAAAAAAGGTTAGAAACGACATAATAACTAAAATAATATCAACTTTTATATATCCTAAGAACGCACGAGGATTACACGAGAATGGTTCTATTACAGTCTTATCACAGACAGATTCTAATTCCTCTTTGATTATTTCCGCACTTTGAGCCTCTTGAGGGCTACAGGGCATTCTTGGACCGCATTCTTCGATAATCCTTTGGATTATTTCATACATATATTTTGAAATTTCTTCAGATATTTCAATCTTCAATGTTATTCCCTCTTAATATTTTACAAATGTAAATTCTAGTAGGATGTGATTTTTGAAGTCCATCCTGTTATAGAATTATTACCTAGAATAATAAAAAATGAAATAATAACATACCTATAAATGTATATAATTAACTAGGATTATGGGTTTTAATGGAAATTAAAATGATGAATCTTGAAGTTACATGTCCATCTTGTAATGTAAAGAAAAATATTTCGATACCAGAAGCACTTTTTAAACAAAAAAAGTTTGGAACAATTAAAATACAAGTTCCTAAAGGAAGTGTTTGCCAAGAGCATCATTTCATAGTTTTTGTAAATAATTTAGGGTTTATACGGGGTTACGATAAGATAGATATGCAAATAAAGGCACCGATTCAAAGAACTGAAGAAACTAATAATCTAACTCTAAACGATTGGATTCAAATGTTTGGTCTATATGGTATTTTTAATCTAATTCATGCTAAGATATTTAATTATCCCGTTTATATTATTAATGCAAAAACTGATGAAGGTATCTCAAAGATGATTAATAGAATAATTGATGATTTTTTACCCATAACTTATCGAGGGACGAGTTCGATTACATTCATTAAAGAAACAAATTATGAAAAAATAAAGTTAGAAGAAAAATATATCCTTTTAATGGACTCACTAAAAAATATATTACACACACCTTGGAATCAGAAATTGAGATTTGAATTTGAAGAAGAAATAATTACACAAGCTTTAAAACTCAGTAATGATAAAGAACAGTTTAAACTTATTCAAAAATACATTTTAAAATTTATAAAGCAGGTCGAAGATATAAAAAAAATTCTTGATAATGTAAAAAAAATCGATGAAAGAGATTTAATTAACCAATTGTCAAATAATACTATGACCCCCAAAATTTCTATTTACAAATTAACTCTTATTAAAGAATTCATAAACCGAAGATTATCACCAAAATTAATTAAAAAAATTACAAATAAAGCGATAGAGTTTATGAAATTACTTTGAAAAATCTATTTTTAAATTTGATTAATTTAAAAGTTGTGACATATATTAGAAATTATTCAAAAATGTTTAAACTTTTTAATGAAAACTTTTTAAGTATTTTTGTCTAAAAAAAAAATATCAAAATATCATATGGATATATATTTGTTTTACTATAATTTTTATGCAAACTAAAAAAATAATCGTAGTTTAGGGATTAAATGAGTAGTAGACTGAAGAAATTTATGGTTTCTTGCCCCAGATGTGGCGTGGGAAAAGAAATATCAGTTCCAGAATCATTATTTTATGATAAAACGTTTGGTACCGTTAAGATTAAAGTACCTCAAGGAGCAGTGTGTAAAGAGCACAATTTTATCGTTTTTATTTCTACAAAAGGAAATATTGTTGGATACGACATAATTGACGCTTCCGTATCGTTAGATCAAAAAGAAAAATTACCGATTGATTTAATTAGTTTGACATTAGATGAATTAATTGATGCCTTTGGTTTCAATTGTGTTGCGGGTTTTATACACGCTAAATTATTCGATTACACATCCCGAATTATTAGAAACGAAGAATTTAGTCTCGACATAGAACAATTAAACGAATTATTTGACAGAATAATCCCTGTCAAGTATCGAAATGCGAATGCTATAATAGACGAAGAATTTGACTCTTATGTGTTTCCTAATCCAAATTATTACTATACTATGATTAAAAAAAAATATTCTGATGCGTTTTTAATTAATAATCGTAAATTGGTTATCCAAGTGCCATGGGAGGGGCATACTGATTTTGAAAAGTCTATATTAAGCAACGCTCTGGGTAAGAAAGATAAAAATGAACAATTAAAGTATTTAACGCTCTATATTAATCAATTTATTAGCGATGTAGATTTTACTATTGCGCTTTTAGAGAACGCTAAAGCTATCAGTGAAAAAGAATTAATAAAAAAGTTAAAAGAAAAGTTAATAGTTTCTACAATCAATAAAAATAGAATCGAATTAATAAAAGAATTTATTAATAGACGAATTTCGAAGGATTTAAGTGAAAAAATAAAGAACTAATTTGATGAATAACTAATCATTTTCTTTACATTCTCTTCTTTACTTCTTTAAAGACATTACTTTTCTATGCAAAAGTACAAAAAAGATAATAAATTATTAATTTTCATAATTTAACAATGCAATAATATAATTGAAAATCAAATAAAGTGAATTAAATATGGATTGGGGAATGCAAAATCGATTAGCAAGGATTATCAAACCTAAGTCTGGGCGTTGTGTAATGCTTGCCGTCGATCATGGATACTTTGGTAATATTCCTGGTCAATTAAAACATTTTGAAGATTTAAGTCCGTTATTTCAATATGCTGATGCTTTAATGCTAACTCGGGGGATGTTAAGAAGTTGTGTTTCCGCTGATTTTGATATTCCGATAGTATTAAGAGTATCGGCTGGAGCT
>JAUWHC010000103.1 GCA_030606095.1 Promethearchaeota archaeon
ACTACCACCGAGACCTGCTGATTTTACCTTACCATTTCTCAAATGAATTACAAACTGGTTTGTTTTAAATTTCCGATATCGTGCGGCCATAAATATTATGAATAAGAACGCTATTATCGCACAAGTCACTGTAATGCCGACAGCCCATCCAATAATCTCTTGAAACAACATTTTTTTTTTAAAACCTCCTTTTTTTTTAATTTTTTTAATTTTTTAGATTTTTTTATCTTTTTTTATTCTATTTTTTTTTAAATTTTAATTATCATTAGTATACTAACCCACTTGGTTAGCTAATATCCAAATTATCGAGATACAACCTAAAATAATAGCGATGTTTATCAAAATAGCATAAGTTAAAGTAGGCTTTTTGTTAATATTCTTTTGAAACTTTTTATTACGCACATCTTTGCCATGAAAATAGAGCCAGTTGTATCTACTCTCTTCCATTTCTTTTTCACTCACGCTCATTATTTTATTTTTCACCTCTTTTTTTAATTATAATTTTATTAGGAGCTACCCTCACTTTATTATCTTTAACTGCTACAATATAAACTTTCATGCCTCTCTCAAAACAAGACGTGTCGTCATATGGCATAACATGAATCTTCTCGTATTTCATAGGGGTTGTTGAATTTATTCTAATTACGCCTCCTCTCTCATCGATAGGTAATACGACCTCTCCTTCTTTTCCTATTAAATTCTGCGTCGAGGATATCTTGTAATACTGCGATTTCGTAATATGTTTCCAAGCTACATTTAGATATTTCGAAGTCATAAGCGCAATACTAGGGGATCCTATGAACATTAAAAACTTTAAACCTTCAATTGTGATTATATAGTAAAGCGAGATTCCTGAAATGCCGAATACTAAGAGAAATGCGGACGCCAATAGCATAATTGGAGCAGGGGTAACTGTAGTGCCGAACATATCAGAATCTACATCTATATCTACATCTACATCAATATCAATATCCGTGTCAACATCTATATCGACATCGCTATCAATATCTACCCCCGCGTCCACATCGACATCAACATCAGCTTCGATCGAGTCGAATTCCGCCCCTATATCATAATCTACATCAACATCTACATCGATATCTATGTCGGCATCAATATCGACATCAATATCGACATCAATATCAACATCAGCGTCAATATCGACATCTACATCAATATCAACATCAGCGTCAATATCGACATCGATATCTACATCAACATCTACATCAGTGTCTATCTCCGTCCCTAACGATTGCGACTCCATTTGAGCTAAGAACACTGAGATTATGCTGAAAAGAAGGCCCCCGATGAACAACCCCAAACAAATGCTAAAAAACAAATCGTACACATCCATTTTTTCCAACACTCTTTATTTTTATTTTTAATTTTATTTTTAATTTAAAATTTATAACATAATTATTCCAACTTAGATCCACATTGGTGGCAAAAGCGAGCATCTCTATCTATCCGCGTCCCGCAAAATTGACAAAAGCGAGCTTTCGGTTTTGTAGGCTCTATAGGTTTGTAATCTTCTACTAACAAAGATTTAACATCGTTTCTAACCGAGCCCCTCACAATATAAGGGTTTGCTTTTGGAACTTGTTGTTGACTAGATTGATCGAATTTCTTTTCTCCTGATTTACAACGTTTAGACTTTCCAGAAGAAGCATATGCAGCGGCTATCATAAAAATAGAAATGAAAATCAACGGGTAAAATGGCGCTAATAGAAAGATGATAAATGGTTGTACAAGGATAAATAATAATGGCCCGAAACCTATAAATAATATTAGTATTACTATCCATTCTGATCTTGAATTTTTATTTGACATTTTATATTTTTTATTTAAAATTTATAATGTAATTAATCCAACTTGGATCCACATTGGTGGCAAAAGCGAGTATCTCTATCCGTCCGCATCCCGCAATATTGACAAAAGCGAGCTTTCGGTTTTATAGGCTCTATAGGTCTGTAATCTTCTACTAACAAAGTTTGAACATCGTTTCTAACCGACCCCCTTACAATATAAGGGTTTACTCTTGGAACTTGTTGTTGGCTATATTGATCGTAATTCTTTTGTTCTGGTTTACAACGTTTAGACTTTCCAGAAGAAGCACCTGCAGCGGCTATTACAATAATTAAAAAAAGAATCATCGGGAAAAATTGCATAAATTGAATGATACTAAATGGTACCTCAAGGATAAAAAAGAACCCAAAAGCCATAAAAAATAATAATCCTACTAAACATCCTGCTCCTGAATTTCTATTTGACATTTTATTTTTAATATTATTTTATATTTTTATATATTATTTTATATACTCAATTAATAATTAGTATAATTATATATTTAAATGTTTCGTATATAGAAATGGATACGATAGAATAAGCCTAAAACTACTTTTTTCTAACTTCTTAAATATATTAAAAAATATATAAATTTAAATTGGAGGAACATCACTTTATAAATAAACGCGACAAAAATAAGGAATATTTTTATATATATCGATATAAATAAATTGTTACGGTTGTATTCCTAATTATAAATAATCTAAACATTTATTAGCATAGTTATTTAATATTGAAATATATATTTAAATAGAAACATAGAAGGGAAAAAAAGGTTAAAGAATTTTAAATGTGATTCTTATGGCTGATATTAATAAGAATAATAATAATAATTCTGATGAAACGAAAGAAGTTGAATCAAAAGACAAACCAATCTACGTTAAAGTAGATGAAACTACTAGGAACATTATCGATAAATACAAGAATTTAGGAACGACAATTTCTAATTTAGTGAAGGCTGCAGTTGAAATGTATGACGAATATAATTCTATATCACCTGAAGTTAAAGCTATTGTTGATACATATAAGGAAGAAGATGAAAAGTTAGTTTCCTTTTTAGAACGCGCAATCAGTTATTATGGCAAACAAAAGAATCTTGACCGCGATTTATGGGTTAGATCTCGAGATGAGATGAAAATGATGCTTATTGGGAAAACAACTTTTAATCAATTGATCGCGGCAGCTGAAGCTCCTAAAGAGTCTTTAGATAAACCTTTTACAAAAAACGTAGCGTTTGACTTAATCTTATGGTATAATTCAGGGAAACCCCTTAAAAACCTTACAATAGACGAAATAATAACTACCATTCAAAAAATCTGGGTTTTAGCTAATTATTTTTTTGATATAAATGTTCAAAAAGAAGGTGATGAGTATTTCCTATTATTTAAACATAGGCAAAACAAGAGGTATTCGCGTTACTGGCTCGGATATTTTACCGAGTTATTTTCATCAGAAAACCTATCTTTTAAGTGCATTATAGAGGGTCAAGCGTTTGACGAAACTCTTTCTATGACTATTAAAGTGGGGTACAAAAAAAATAGTAGTTAAATCTTAAGATTTTTAAAGTTTTTAATGTTTTTAATTATTTTGCGAACTCGTCTTCTTGCATTATACCTAGCTTATTTCCTTCACTATCCTTAAACATGTAGAAATAACCGACTCCGGGCACTGTTATTTTGGGTGAAACTAAAGTTCCTCCATTTTTTTCAATTTTTTTACTAAATTCATCAACAGAAGGCACTTTAATATAGTTGAAAATCTGATCTTCTGATTGCTCGCGTTTTTGTATACCACCCTCTATTCCTTTTTCATTGTCATCTCCAGCATCAATTGTCCAATATTCCACGGGCCCGTCCCATTTTTCAACTTTCCAGTTGAATACACTTTCGTAAAACTTTTTAGCCCTTAAGGGATCATCAGCGTTAATTTCAAAATGAATAACTTTTGGCAAATTTAACACCTCATTATTTATTGTAATATAAGATTTCTACTAGCTATAAATAATAATTTATTATAAATCAAAAGTTTTTAAATTAAAATATTGATAGTAAAGACTGCTATAAACTAGGATATTATAAGATCAATGTTATTTTATAATTTTTTGATTATTCTATTTATGATGAACTAAATAATTTCGCATAACTGCATCGAGTCTTAATTTCTGGTGAAGATGTTTTATATTTTACGAGGAATTTTATCAGAGCGCGTTGGAATTCCTTGAAAGTACCGAAAAAGGTGTTATGTGTAATCATCTTCCGCAAGAACTTCCAGAACCATTCCATTAGATTTAGATCGGGAGAGTAAGGCGGCAAGAACACGAATTCGAGGTTATCCTTATTAGCAACTAAAAACGGCTCCAGCTCTTTTGAATGATGGGCTCGAGCGTTGTCTAAAACGATAATGAGCTTCTTGGAGCGGGGATACCTGGCAAGAAGCCCCTCTAAATAATGTTGAAACTGTGTGACTTTTAGCGTGTCAGAAAACGCCAAGTGGAGATCTCCCTCAATAGGGTCGAGAGCACCCACGAGGAGTTGCTGTTTCCGACCACCATATGTGTAAATCTCTGGTTGGCGACCTTTCAACGACCATATGCGCGTGAATGTCGGAGAGAATTGAATACTTGCCTCGTCTTGGAACAATACTATGTCGTTTGGTCCAAGAGAATCCATTTTTTTTTAACGTTTTCACGAATTCTTCTTGTTTTTTAGGATCGGCCTTAGGAAACTTGTATCTCGGACGCTGAAGTGAAAATCCTAATGCATGGAGGAGTTTTTGAGCTGCTCGCACCATTAAAATCACGCCAAACTTTACGTGAATGTGTTCAGCAACGAATTTTCCTTCCTAGTTGCTAAACTCGTATCCTAACTCGCGAGGGTGCGTCATGATATCCAATTTTAGTTCGTCTTTTTGGTTCTGTGAAAGCCTAGAAGGGCGCCCTGGAGGTGAGTTTGGCATCAACTTCTCCAATCCTTCTTCATTAAATATCTTTACCCAGGTTTGAACCGTTAATTCATATGAAAAAAATTAATTATAGATGTTTAGTATTTCTAATTTGTATATTGAACTAGAAAAACAATTTTTTCTTTTCAAAAATGTACAATAATCAAAAAATTTACATCTGAAGTACAGCTCTCAAAATTAATTAAATTTTTTTTGAATATATTGTATCACACCTATTGAATTCTAAATATTTCAACCTTAAGGAATTAGCCACTTGAAGAAGGATATCTAAAACCAATGAATTTTTAAGTTTATTCTGCAACCATTTCGAATAAGATCAAATATACCGCCAATAACCCAACATCAGCATGTTAATAGATAGGCGAATCTACAAATAATATCAAAAAAAGGGATCTTCGTGGCATAATTCTTTTTATATTGAATCTAAGATTGAAGTTCAATTTCTAATTCACCTCTAAGGGATGGCGAATGTCTTCCTATTATTTTTTCTTCTGATTAAAACACCATTATGGGTATAAATGACGGCGGGGGAAATAAATTATAATTAAATTTTCCATTTTCCCTTTCTACGCCTTTTCCTCAATAGGTGGGCATTTTTTTCACGATCAGTATGTTCTAACTCGTGTTGTTTATATTTTTTCTTACCCCCATGTTTTTTAAAGCAATGAATAAGACATGGTGTACTATTGCCATACTCAAAAAAATGAGAGGGATAAAAAGATAGGCTATGGAGTTAAACAATAGACAAAGTATCAGTGAAATTATTCCACATATATAAGCCCCAATAACTTCAAATTTTGTAGGTTTTCTTGGTTTGTCTTTATAAAACCACCACGCTATAAAAATTATAAAAGTAGCAATTAAAATCGACCCGACAATAATTGTATAACCCAAAATAATCCAGATTATACAAATAATAATAGCAATCCCAAATATAATTTGATTTGAATTTTTATAAGTTAATTGCATTAAATAAATTATAAATGAAAAAATTATAAACTTTTATGTAAGTACTAAGTTTTTTGATCATTCTATTTGTTAAAAATATTCTGATTTCATAGAAAATCTTTTTCGGAAAGTTTAGGAATATCTATCTGTGCATATATACCAGCATTATTTTTTATCATTTTATTCATAAGATAATTTAGATGCTTAAAATGTGGTTTATATGTTATCGTTTTTTAGGTCCAATTACTATGAAATGTTGAAAATTTATTATGTAAAATATGCGTAATTATTTAATGCGTTATAAATATTCAAAACTCTGATACTATGGAGACTTTTAAATATTATAGTTGATAGGTTGTATTAAATTTAAGAAAATTATTAAAAAAAGAGAGGGTAAAAATATGACTTCAGTCTTTAGTTTTATTGATTTTTCAACTTTATTTTTCATACTACCGATAACTGGGGCCTTAATTGCGATAGTATATAATATATTTATTATTAAATCGGGAAAAAATCAACCTCCAGAAGTCAACGCTTCTAGATATTTAATTTATCTTGGTATTACTAATATAAGTTTTATCGTTTTATCCTTTTTAATACCTGATTTATCATTAAGATCCCCTTATAACGAAGTTGAAACTCAAATATATATAGCTTATAATGTTTTTCGCGGTTTATTATTTAGCGTTCCATCATTGATTACTTATGGTGTGATATTTTTAATATTCGGATTAAAAAATCGACAACAATTAAAGTCTTATATTATAATTTCAGGTATTTTATGGATTATTTATTATTCTGTAAATGTGATAGTATTAAACGGAGAATTATATAATATTTTATTTATAGTTTTTATGTTTGATATTTTAACAATTTCTACAATTTCCATCATAGTAGGCTGTTTTGGATGGCTAGTATTGATTGGATTTATTTTGTTAATAGTTCATGGTTTCAAAAACAATGATAATAATATGATATATGCTGGATTTGTCTATTTCCTTGGTTTTGCGTTATCTTTTATACTCCCATTATTCATAACATTTTAGTGCACTTTTTCCATAAATTAAACCTTTTTTTTTATTATTGAACATGAAAATTTAAAAGAATTAAGATTTAAAGGTAGAAGCTTAAATATCTAAACTCAAATAGAAAAATCTTTTTAATAGTTTTGCTTTAGTTAAGATTATGAACTACTTTACCAAAAATACTCTTTTATCTTTCAAGGAAGATATTGGTAATCCTATCGAATTAAAATTTAACGACGAAAGTTCTGCGGTAGTTTCTGAGTATGGAGGACGCCTTTTAGGGCTATATCCAAAGAACGATTGTTATAGTTTGCTGTGGATTAATCCAGAGATAAAAGAAGTAGTTAAAACAAGAAGAAGAGATATTGGCGGAGATAGATATTGGATTAGTCCGGAAAGAGAATTTTTTTACGAAAAACCTCAAACATGGGAAGGGTGGTTTTGTCCTCATGGTTTGGACCCTGCTTATTACGAAATCTTAGCTGAATCCTCAACTTCTTGTACTCTTTCAAGTATGGTAACAGTAGAATCTCAGATTAAAAAACATATCTATAACGGTGAAATTACTCGTCAAATCTCTCTGATAAAAGAGCCAATCCCGACGGGATTGAGTTATTGTGGCGTTGAATTCGTGGACGACTGCGTTTTTTTCCAACCAAACTTAAAGATCAACGGATGGTCGCTAGCGTGTATTATTAGCGGTGGGCCATCAAATCCCGGAACGGTTTTAATACCTACGAAACCTAATCCAAAGCCGATTTCCTATTTTCGCATTATCTCCGAAGACCGATTGAACATAGGAGACAATTACGTTGCCTTCAAATTAGATGTTGACGATGTTTACAAGTTAGCAGTTCGACCTGAAGATATTGATTTTACTCGGCAGGCAAAAATCGGTTACATACTTAAAATTCCCGATTCAGAAGAATTTGGCTTTTTAGTTAAGCTTTCCAACGATATCCCTAAAACTCAAGATGACTGTTTTGATGTTTCTCGAGATCATCCGGAGAGCGAAATTGGCGTGATTCAATCGTATAATTCGGAATCTCCAAATAAAACATCGTTAAAATACGGGGAAATCGAGCTACAACTAAGTCAATTTGAAACTATTGATAACGCATCTCATGGAAAAGCGAGACATCAAATC
>JAUWHC010000078.1 GCA_030606095.1 Promethearchaeota archaeon
TTGAAATTCAAAAACTTGTGTCAAAGTTAGAAATTAATCCAGATAATCAATTTGCATTTGTAAGTCAAGGCAAAATCGATACTATTAAAAGCTTAAAACCGATCGAACTATGTTCCTTTTTAGAAGAGGGAATTGGGCTTAAAGGTTTACGAGAGGAGATTTTACAACAAAAAAATAGCGTATTTACATTAAACACAGAGTTTAAATCTTTAATTACGCGGAAAAACTCTTTAAATATAAACCTCGACTTCTTAATGCCAAAATTAGAACGATTAGATGAGAAAAATAAATTACTTGAAATTAGAAAAAAGTATAACGATGAACTATTATGGGCAAATAAGAGCATGCTTCAGAAAGAAATTGAGGTTCTCGAGTTAAATGTCAAAAAAAGTCAAGATCAAATAAATATGATTACCAATGAAATTGACAAGTATCGAAATGTAATTAAAGAAAAAGAGAAAAAAATTTCTGAAATAGATAGCAACCTTATTAGTTCGTCAAAAAAAGTAGGAGAATTAAATTACAGAAAAAAAGAATTAGTTAATAAAATAGATGCGTGGCAGAATGAAAAAATAAGAGCAAAGCAAGAATTGGACGTCTTATCTGGAAAAATCTCTGAATATGAAAAAATAATAGATAAGCTAGAGAAGCAGAAACAAAATATAATAAGTGAGAGCGACATAGTTAAAAAGAAGAAAATTTCAATTAAAAGCAAAATTGATAAATTAATTAAAGAACAAAATGAAATTACGATAAAGATTAAAGAGAATCAAGATTTTTTAGAAAAATATAACCAGTTAACCTATGAAAAGGAAACTAATGTCAGGAAAATCCAAGACAATGAAAACAATATTACAAATACTAAAAAAGACATCAATGATATTTTTCAGAGTTTGACTGACATAGATTACAAACTAGAAAAGAATAGGTGGTTTTTAGAAAATCCTACAAAAGATTTATTGACCCAACTCGATAAAGACCTTAAGAAAGTAACCGTAAGCTTATTCAAATTAATATCTGAAGTGGAACAGTTAGAATATGAAAAAACAAAAAAGATTATAAAATTCAAACGACTCCAAACTGCGTTAAGAGAACGCAAAATTGTTCTCTCGTCTAATATTAACATTCTTAAAGAGGAAATTAAGAAAAGAGAACTAGATGATAGAGTTAAAGGACCAATAATTGAATATTTAAAATACGACGACGAGTTAAGCTATGCTATTGAATCAGTTTTGGGAGAAAGGTTACTTAATAGCTTTATTACGAACGATTGGGATACTCTAAATTTAGTAGAGAAAATAAAAAAGAAATATAATGCTTATTGCAATATATATATACCAAAGGATGTTAGAGTTGCTCCATTACCAAAGATTATGGCACAGGGTGTAATTGGCTATTTAGCGGAATTAATTAAAGTTATTGGTGGTGATTTAGACGTCCAAAAAGTTATTTATTCAAAAATTAAAAATTGTGTTGTTGTCAGGGATGACCTCTCTGCAAAAGAACTTTATAAAATCCATAATTTCAAAGGTAAGTGTGTGACTTTAAAAGGAAAACAAATTATATCGTATAAATACGCATACGAAAGTCCATTTATAAAACGACTTAAAGGGTTATTAAGTCCTGGAACTCAAAAAGAACAATCAAACCTTTTGGAAAAAGAAATTAAATCGCTAAACGATAACATTTTAGAGCTAAAAGTAAAACAATCACAGTTAGATAAGTTGCAAGGTGAGATTTTCAGGAAAAAAGAATCGTTTAACGACCTTTTATACAATTTCAAACAAAAAGAAAGGCTGACTTCAAAAAAAAATCAGTTTTATAATTTAGTTTATTCACTAGAACAAAACATTACAGAGACAAACGAGAAAATTGAAGGTATAGTAAAAATAATAAACGAGTTAGAATCCCAAAAAGAACCCCAATTTTTTAAATGGAACGAAAGAATAAGGGAAATACCTATCGAACTAAACGATCTAAATAATGAATTAAAAAGATGGGATACAATATTAGATGGCAATCTAGGAACATTAAAAGATATTGATGTAAGGATAACCCCCAATAAAAACGAATTAAGAACATTAAAAAATGATTTCGATTCAAAAAAAGTAAATTTCAAAAACTCGGATAAAAAAGCATTTGAAATATATAGAAAATTAGACGCTATTGATGAAGAGATTAGCAAAGTAAACGCTAATATCTTAAGTTTTCAAGACCAAAAAGTAGTATTTCAAAAAGATAAGAACGAAATCGATAAAATGCATATTCAACAAAAATTAAACTTGGAGCAAGAAAATTTTAAGCTATCTTCTATTAAACTTGAATTTGGAGCGAAGAAAAACGATTTAGAACGCATCAATTCTGAAATAGGTCCCTTAGTTTCAGAAAAAAAAATGATTATTCGCTCAATAGAGGAAATTAACGAAGATGTATTAATTATCGACAAAAAGCTGTTGAATTACTTAGATGTTGATGATTCGATTTTAGTAGAAAAAGATCAGATTTTAACAGGGTTAAAAGAAATCACTAAAAATCAGAAAGACATAGAAAGAGATATAAAAGCTGCGATTAAAACTGAAAATAAACTTGAAGAAACATATTACAACAAATTTAAATTAGCATTAAAAGACTTAAATTTAAAAATTAATCAAAAATTTATTTCCGCAAACATTAAAGCATATTGTACTCTGGATTTAATAGGAAATTTTGAAGAATTGGGAATAGAGATTAAAGCCGCCATCTCTAAGGCTCAATTAAAATCTTGTACCGCGTTAAGTGGAGGTCAGATTTCGATGATTTCTATTAGCTTAATTTTATCGCTTCAGGAGATCAAACCCTCTCCATTATGTATGTTTGACGAGGCAGGAATGTTTTTAGACGAAAAGAATTCCGAAGCTTCGTATCAAATGATAAAAACAACGATAGAACGTAATGCTATTCAAATGTTAATGTTTCTACCAAAATCTTCAAATCCATTATATTTACTTGCCGATAAGTTAATTGGAGTCGCCAGAGTTGGCAAAAACGAAGTATCGACAATTTTCAATCCTAAAATAGTGAAAGAAAGCAAATGACAGAAAATATAGATTTATCAGAGGAATTAAATAAAAAGATCGAAATTATTAAGGATGACGTTCTTTCAGGTAAAACATCCTTGTTAGAATTAGAATTGAATCCTCTATTTCATGATCTAAAAGATTCACTTAGTATTTTCAACATCGAAAATTATTCCTTAACCTACAAAAACATGTGCGAATTACTCAACGAAAAATTCGAAGAATTAAAGAAATTACTAAGTTCTTTAAATATTGACGAAAAGTTCTATGAATTTATGAAGGCTCATCCTGGGGATGAGGAGATATTCGAGATTTTTAAAGGATGTTGGAGGAAAGTTTTTTACATAGATGGAATGTCGCTAAATTTCTTGGAGTACGCTTCAGATCGTTTTTGTAAAGAAAGGATAATGGAATATGAGATTAAGCATTTGAAAAAAGGAAAAATAGACGACCAATTTTTATTAGAAATTCCAAAATATAAATTTACTGAAAAAATGACATCGTTCTTTAATAATATTAAAGAAAAACTCCCATGTTATTTTGAAGACGTCTTTGATGACGAGCTAGATCAAATGAAAGTCTACGAGTATTTTGTATATCTTTTGCACCTACTCCAGTTAGGCAAAATAAAATATCAAAAAGAAACAAACACATTATATATTTGAGGTTATAAAGAAAATGAATGAAATTTCAGTCCTAATGTATTTATTAAGTAGAAAGAAAAGTTTATATCAAATAGGAGCTACAAAAGAAGAGATTTTAGAACAACTAAATGCGAGTTATAAGAACAAATCTATTTATTTCCAAAACCTAATTACTGGACTATCAACTTATCTTGAACCACTAGGTTTTCAGATTAGGTTTAATCCTTTAGATTCTCATTGGTTTTTAAATTATGATCCTGAAATTTCGGAATTGATTTCAGCTAATCCCTTCGAAGGAAAGCCGAGTTTGGCAGCAACGCTATTATGTACATTAACTTTATGCCTTAAAAATTCGGGTGTTTCTTCAATTCATGAGATTAGTAAATTAAGACGCAAGAAAGATGTAAATGAAGATTTAAAAGCATTAGAAAAAAAAGGATATCTTTTAATTGATAAAAATAGCGGCCATGTATCATTGACTCCTTTGATAGGCTATCAATTAGATATGCATAAGGTGTTTGTAAAATTAGCCTTAAAATTAAAAGAATAAGAGAAAAAACATAAATTTATTGATTTAACGAGATGTTGTTATCTCTAAAATCATCTCGGCAACATGGTTATTGAATTCCTCAACCTCTTCAAAATTAGAAACAGTTTCACCGCAAGTTATAAAATAATCAGAAACCGATATTTTTCTTTTATTAAAGAAGTTAGTAATCTTGCTTTTAATATCTTCTAAACCTTTATCTCTGTCTCCCTCAAGTAAATCAATTTTGTTTATACAAACGGATATCTTTTCAGGAAAGAACCTAACATCTGTGAAAAATTCGAATTGCCGTTCTAATTCGCGATCCAAAGAAAATACAGCTATAATCTGAGTTGCGATACGAGAGATAGTAATTATTCCCATTTTAACAACTGCCCTTTGCCGATCTCCTCCTGGGGCGAAGATGGTATGTGCTTTTCCCGATTTATCTTCTCTAAAAACAATTCTATTTGGATGAATTGTTTTAGTTTCTTTTTGATTAAGAGAATCTTCTTTATCCCCTCCGGGCACTGTTGCTTCTCCAGAAAAATCAGTCTTTATCACTGTACATTTCTGTCCTCCTTTAACTTTTTCTATGTCACCAACTTTTAAATATCTTACGAAAAGACGGAGAATACTCGTTTTACCAACGCTAATATCTCCTAATAATCCAATATTGACCATTTTATAGCTCCTCCGATAGTAGTTTATTTAAGAGGCGTTCGTAATCCTCAATTAAATATTGGCCTAAATACGCATTATTATGCGCTTCGATGAGTGCGATTAGAACTTCTTTTAAATTTTTAGCATTATTAGCATACTTTTGTAGGTTTTCTGGTGTAGGCTCTTCTTCAAACTCTCTCGCTTTTTCCTCAAAACCAAACTTAGCGCGCTCAGGCAAAGAGTCGAAAAATCCAAAAGCTGAATATCCTTGATACTGGAAAAACACGAAAAATCTGGTCTTAATAGAAGAGATAACTTTTGTTAAATAAGCCGAGGGATATATCTCCCCTAATATGAGTTCATCATCTTGTTCGATTACAAAGTAGGGAGAAATTGGCGAAACTTGGCTTCCATACATTTCTTTTGGAGGGAGCGAAATAAATGGTAATTTTTCTGCTACAATAGTCCATAGATCTTCCCTTTTCTTTTCTAACAATATGTCTTTAATCTCTTCGTAAGCGAAGTAAAAATCTGCTTGTAGAGCAAGTAATGAACTTAGATAAACTGAAAGAGAAGCAAATGTAGCTTCAAGTAACGGCCTTCTACCCTCATCAGAATTAGAAGGTTTTACTGCACCTCTCCATGCCCGAAGCCCCGTGTATACAAAACCTTTAACATCAAAAAAACTTCCAGAAAGAAAAATAAACGAGGGAGCAACACCTTTCTTTTCTGTTAATAGAGTTCTCGATTTATTGATAAGTGTATCCTCTAGATTTTTATCGTTAAACTTTGAATGAATTACAGGCATCATCAAAAATTTTTTCTTCTTTGCCATTGTTCATACGCTCTAAATTTTTATTTAAAAATAATATGAAATTCTGTATAATTAATTCTTTGTATTTTAATTAATCATTATAATATCTTAATATAATAATCTTCAAATTATGCATACTTTTCAAACTTTATCAATTCAGCGTTTCTTAATTTCTTAAAGAGCTAATTTTAATGAATCAATATAATATCTTTATACAATACATACTATTCAAACTTTATTTACTCCGCAGTTTATAGGTGGAATACATTTCACGAGCTAATAATTCTCGTATTTTTGTGGTTATTAAATCGTAATCATCGATAGAGCTTAAATTAGAAATAGTAATATATTCGATTAATTAAAGTATTAATCCAATGTGATGATAGAAATAAGAAATCACATTTTATTAGTCAAAGTGTTATCCAAAAAATATTTCCCATTACTGAAATATATCAATCCCATATCAAGTAATCTTTCGACTAATTGGTAAATTGCTCCATGAACAAGCCTATGTTCAGAAATATCACACACATATAAATTTATTAACCGATTATCTCGAGAATCGAAATTTACATGGTGCACGATAGCATCGGGTTTTAAAAATCCTTGAGGATTTATGAATTCTTGAGCTTTTTGATAATCAATGTGCCCCTCTAGTAATATAGTCTCTTTTCTTAAAAGCGTCCTAAAATATTGCTCGATGATATATCTATGTTCATACATATAAACATAATCCATTCCTTCTTTTTTAGAAATATAGGGATTATTATAGGATGCCGACATCGCTACACTAAAAGTATTTCTACGCTTATCATAAAATCGAGAGAGAGTGTGATTTATTTCAATAATAAGATTTAATTTACTCCGAATATCGTCTCTTTCTAACTGACGACAATCAAAATCTTGATTTATAAAATAAATGCCCTCTTTAAAAGATATTTGATGTAACTTAATCAAAATTGAAATGCATTGATGCAGCTCATTAACTACTAATCCATGTGCGCGATTAGTAGAAAATAGCCATAGATTCTCGATTCTATTATCAAAAGCTACAAAATTGATATGGTGAACATGACAATTCTTTTTTATGTAAAAATACACTTCTTCTCCTAACCATCCCTGAATCAAATCTGGATGGGTCGCTAATTGACGTCTTAAAAGATTTTTATTTAAATGTTTTTCCATGACTAGTATATGTTCAGCACGTTGATGAATTCTACCGCGCTGTGGGTGAATATAGGAATTTGGAGTGAGAACCAACTTATGACCTTGCTTATCTATATAAACACCTTTTCTTTTTTTAGGTATCCCTAATCTTTTTCTCCAAGAACTAATAGGTTTCTGATCTTTTAGACCGCATATTTTAGCAATCTCAACTCCATTCAAATCAAGCTCTTTATCTTCGTAGACTCTTTTTAACCAAACCTTATGCTTGTATAAAGGATTTTCAGGACTGCAATATTCGTTTGGGATAAGAATTAACAAATCACCGTGGCTCCCGACAGGCATCGTCCAATCAGTATTTATTTTCCAATTAAAATTTCGAATCTTCTCCCTTTTCTCAATCAATTCTTTACTAAGTTTTGGTTTTTGAGTTGTGTTGTAGTAGCTATAGCTAATATTAAATTTCAAACGGTATTTTCTGACTGTTATCCGAGATATACCAGTAATTCGAGAAAGAAGATTATCTGAAAAATTATATTTTTCATCAACATAAACTCGCTTCAACCAAATTTCATGTTTCCATAAAGGGTTTTTTTTAGAAGGAGCTTTATGAGGATCAAGTAGGATTTTCTCATAAGGTTTAGTGTGGTGTTCTCTATGTAATACAACCCAATTATTAGATAAACTCTTCCAATCAAGATTTCTTAAATATTCTTTAATTGTTTTTAGATCTTTATTTCCTTCAAATTTTTCTTTCGTTTTCATTTTTTTTATTAACTCCTTTTTAATTGGATTTATTTGAATATCTGAATAAAGTCCTTTAATATCGGATTTTGTATATTTTTCAGTAATACCTTCAGATAAAAACGCCCCATAAGCCGAAAACCGATCAAACGCGGTTATCTTTACTTTCTTGAATTCGGTCTTCATTCCAAGTAAGCTTCGACAGGTGCCCACATTGAGAATCTGGTCATAATAGTATTTTACTTCCTCGATCGTCATTCTGTTAGATTTATCTTGAGATTTTTTCCATAAATAATCACGAATGATTCCCTCTTGCCACTCATTCAAGTCATTTCGAAGTTTCTTTGAGAGCGACTTAAGATTTTTAATATCCACAAGAACCTCCGAATGTGCTCGGATGTGTTTGAGGAGGCGGGTGTACTGTGCGGTGATTTCTTTCAATCCCTTCTTGACAGCTTGGTATTTGTCTACATCTTTCTTGTTCCCATCTTTCATGATCGCCTTGACTTGCTTTCTATTGAGGTTCTTCATGTACGCTTTCGAAATCGAATCCAAGTAGCGAGACACGATAGGTGCTCCCCTTCCAGTCGTGACGCAGTATACCCATCCGTGAACGAATGGATCCAATTCATCGTGGTAGTGTGAAGCGACCAATTCCAGTAGATCGGTTGGAGGGAGCCCCGCCTTGTCAAATAAGCACGCCAATGCTCCATCCACGAATTCTCCAATTCTCTCATCCATGTACACCAAGGGTAAGTGATGCGTCTTGCATTTAGGATACTTCTCAAACCCGAGAAAACCAAATTTAAGCGGTTTTACCCGCTTCATATAATCGCAGCCGAATTGCGGGCAGATAGCAATGCGATCCTCCCCCACGACTTTCCGCGACACATTGGTGTATGCCTTCATGAAGCTAATCTCTCTTCAAGTTGTTTTTTCGATTTTTTCTGCTCATTTAACATTGTTTCAAAGAAATGTTCAAGTTCTCCTTCTAAATTATTGTAATTTATTTCAAGTTCCTCAAAAAATTCACTAAATTGTGCATTCAGGCATTTTTTCACTAAACAAAGGTGTTGTGCTAATATCACATTAAATTTGAGAAATTTAGGATGATCGTAAATGCTTTCCTCTGAAAAATAGTGAAGCAGCATAGACAATTTCTCAATAATTTCTGAAAGTATATTCAATGGTGTTTCGTTATTGTCAAAAAAGAGAGATTGAATCCCTTGCTCAATTGTTTGTCCATTTTTCTTAAACTTTTTTAAAAAGATTATGAATTCACGAGTTGATGATTCAATTTCTTGCTTTCGACTGAAAAATTTAGTGTTTGTATCATTTTCGGCAAGATTCGGACTGGGTCGAAATTGATATCTTATTACTTCA
>JAUWHC010000285.1 GCA_030606095.1 Promethearchaeota archaeon
TAGTCATTTTGATTAATTTCTGCTAGAGTTATTATTTCTAATATAGAATTCAACATCATTCTTGAAAACTTAATCCAATTTTCAACGTACATTTCAAGCTTAAACTCAGTATCGTTAAACAAAGAACTTAAAATATACGGAGAATAACAATCGAAAGAAGATCTGATATAAAATTTATGATATTCTAAATCCTTAAAAAATGTGAAAAAGCCTTTTTCTAATATGAAAAACTCATCAAACTTTTCTTCATTTGAAAAAAATAAGGTCTCAGAAGCTCGAAGTTTAGGAACTCCATCTCTCAATTCCCACGGAAGTTTAAATGTAGGTTTCAATCTAGTATTTTTCAAAGCGTTTACTATTTTATTTGTATACACTCCGTCAAATTGTTGGAACTTATCGTGTTTATTCATTAAAGAAATGCGTATACGATTTAACCACGTACTATCGATCTCGTCGGTTATTGGTTCAGGCATTAACAGATTTAATATATCAAGTAAGTCGTTCTCCTTACCTTTTATGGGAAAATTATGCTCTAAAGTAACTTGAAGGGCTAAATCTCGGAGCATTTTCAATAAAAAAAGAATAACCTTATAATTATTTTGATTTAAATCCCATAATTTAAAAGCCATGCAAATGCGAAAACTAACTACTTCAAGCGGAAAATTTAACCTTAAAGGCAGTGTAACAGGAAATTTAATTGTAAATAGTATTAATTTATCCTTTTTAACGCTATACCTGAAATAATTTTCAATAGTTCCATCGATTTTCCAACCATTTCTTTCAATTACTTCTTTTAAATTGTTTAACTCACTAGAAGAAAAGGGTATTATTGACATAAATTACAATAAAAAAGTATTTTCTTTTAATAAACTAAGAAAAAACTCTATTATTAATTTTTACAAAACATTTTAACAATTATATATAGTTGAATTTACTTGATAATTTTGAGAATTAATTAAATTTTTATATGTTTTATAATGGATATTACAAAATTTAACAAAAACCTAGCGGAAAAAGTTGCTAAAGCGAATGCTTACGAAAAAAACAATAGAATTCAAGACGCAATAGATTCTTGGGTAGAAATTTCTGAAATGGCACTCAATGCTTCAAAAACACCAAATTTAGATTTCTCTTACAGATCAATGATAATTAAAAAGGCTCAGCAAATTATTGAACACATCAAAGAGCTAAAAGTAAAAATACAAAAAAGTATTGAACCAAGTTCATTACTTATTGATGATGCATTTGACGAGGAACTTTTTCATGAGAACGACTCTTCTGAAGAAATTATTTATGAAGAAATGGAACATAAACCTCCTAAGACCACAAGTACTTCCAAGGAAATAATCAATAAGGAGATCCCCAAGAAGGACAATGAAACTAAAATAGTAGATAATAGTGAATTTAAAAATTTACCAAAAGGATTTAAAGAAATCGAAACTTCTGAAGATTTTGAAATTGTTACCCCACACGACAAGGATTACGTAGAGAAAATTATAAAACAAGACATTGATATGAGTATTTTTAAACACGACAAGCAAAATTCTCATCCTCAAAAACATATTGAGCTAGAACAACCAAAAGATGACAAGAAAATCGTGTGTTTTGCGTGTGGTACTATATCACCATCCAACACTAAAATTTGTCCTAATTGTGGAACTGAATTAAAGTAAGAGATATTTTTACTAACTAAAAATTGTAAAAGTTTCCAGCATCTCTCAAAGAAAAAACTCCGAATCTTTCGGACCTTTTTCTTTTTAATGTAATCCAACCCAACCTTGTATCTTTAAGAGCTAATTGAGTTTTATATAACGCCATGATGTTATAAACTTTATCCCGATATTCTACCATCCGAATTTTTACTTGCTTTTCCATTGGAGCCTTCATTACATTATATATCGCGTAGACATAAAATTCCATATCCTTTAAGTTGAGCTCCATTGCGGTGGTCTTAGCTATATTGTGAGTTGCTTGATGATCTAAATGGTTATTATTATCGCTCGGTAAAACAATTCTGTCCGCATCTTTTATTATTTCCTTAGATCGCTCTATGCCTTTAGCTACTTGGTTGATTGCATCTTGATCGTGAAACTTAAAAAGGTAAACATTACTTTCTGGAAATCCAAAAGCTTTAGCTACTTCTTCGGCTTCACTTAACCCTATCTTTCCAATTTCATCTTCGCTCAGACTAATATAATCTTTTGCTTCTTCTTCTAGCAATTGATCGTATTCTTTACCCCATGTAATTAAATCACGATTGTCGGTAACATATATTATATGGACATCGTGACCCTCTTCCATCCATTTTAAAATACTTCCACCGCAACCATAAATCTCATCATCAGGGTGGGGTGCAAATACAACAATCTTCATCCTTATTATCCTTGAAATTATTTTAATAATTGTTTATATTTTTTATTTTGAACGATATTTAATTTTAATTAATAACCGCCCTTATTTGTACGTATCGTTGTTTAAAAGAGTTAAAAGACAAATCACAATAAAAAAGTATGAAAATAGCACAAATTTCAGTTAATATCTAAAAAATATTTCGCTTTATAATTATTTCAATTTTATTATATCTCATAAAATATTACCATAAATTTTATTAATTCGTTTGACGAAATCTATATTGTAATTTAAAATTTGAATGATATTGAGTTATATCTAGTGGAGGATTGATTCTAAAAATGAATGACCTAGTGTTGTTAAGTTTAATAATTCTTTTTTTTATAAGAGTTATAGGATTAGGAATTTCAATTGATTTTCTAAACGATACAAAAGCAGAAAAATTTAAATTTATTACTTTGGGATGGGTTTTTTTGGCATTAGGCGCATTACCCCCCATTTTTTCAAATCTAGTTGAAAATATTTACCTAAAAGAAATTTTACTTGTTCTTAATGCATTTCTTGTTACTTTAGGAGCATTTTTTCTTTTATGGGGGTTTTTAAAATATTTTATGATGGTTTCATTTAAAAAAATGATATCATTAATTATAATTTTCATTATTAGTACTGTTCTTTTTTTCTTAATCACGGATTATACAGTAGCAATTACCTTCTGTGCTCTGTGTATTAACTTAACATTAATTATTACTTTTGGAATTCCACCAATAAAGAAAAAAGGTTTTAAGAAATATATAGGAAGAAGTATTATTTGGTTTTATGCTTCAGCTCTAATGTTATCCTTATTCTTTCTGGTTTCAATAATAATTAATTTACAAGGATATGGATATGGGCTATATAACGCAGACGAACCCGTACTAATAATGTTCAACTATGTTCCTCCTATAGTGGCAAATATTTGTTTAATTATTTTACTTGTTCATTTAGAATATACTTTATCATTTCGCAAACAATTAGAGTTGAAAGATAATTACTCTCACGATTTAGGAAACATTTTGCAAGTTATATCCAGCGCTTTTGAACTAATCGAGATGAAGGGTAGATCTGAATCAGAAACATCTGAACTAGGCGAATTATTAAAAGATAAATTGAATGAGGCTGCTAAACAGATTAGAGAAATCCGTGAACTGTAAAATCGCTAATTATTTCTTAATTAGAATTATTAGAAAAACTTAAAATTTCAAGCTATTAATATCTTCTTTTTCTATTCCTATTTGCTCGTGATTCTTCATATCTTTCAATAGCTCTTTCCCGCCAAACCGTATTCCACTTTTTGAATCCAGATTTAACGTATTTTTCTCGTTTAAAGAAATCGTAAGAAACCCAATTAAAAAGAACAAAATAACGCTTTGCACCGCTCTTACGAGTCAATTTTTTTGATCGAACCCCTAGATCGTTTCTCAGATGTTCGACTAGCCTATCTTCTACAGCATCTTGTAATGTTCCTTCAATTATGGCAGCTTCATACTTTATTCCGACATCGTTAAAGTATTCCCTGACCTGATCGAAGATGTTACCACGACATAATAGCACTTTTTCAGTTTTCTTTTCAAATTTTAATTCTTTCAATCCTTCCTTGACTAAATCAACAGTCATCTTATAAGGTTCTTTATTTTTCCAGTTATCACCCTTGAATAGTTCCACGGAAAGTGATTTGAATAACATTTCGCCCGTTTCTTGCCTTAAGAAACCAATAAAAGCGTCTCCTACTAAGTCCCCAGTTCCACTATCGTCTATTTCGATTGTCAATGGCTTTTTTGTTTTAAATCTTGTGTTCAAAACTTTTTATAAAAATAGCTAATTATATTATGATATTAAGAATAATTTAAAATACCTTTGAACGATAAAGGATTGTCTAAATAAATAAAATCAAATCAATCTTGCTAGTAATCGAAAAAAAATGGAAGTTGAAATTTTAGTTATTGGAAACGAAATCCTTATTGGAAAAACCCAAGATACTAATTCATATTGGATGGCTAAACG
>JAUWHC010000127.1 GCA_030606095.1 Promethearchaeota archaeon
GTGTTCGTTTGCTAATCAACCTCCCACGATGATTCTCGATATGTTAACTAAAGCAGCAGGATTAAACTTAACTATGGAGGACTTCAAAATATTAGGAGAACGTATATACATGATTAAGAGATTATTTAACTTAAAGATGGGAATTACTCCAGCAGATGATAGATTACCAAAAATTGTTCTCAATCCCGTAAATGAAGGAGGCTCTGCAGGTAAGACTCCTAATTTTGAACAATTAAAAGAAGCCTATTATAAATATAGAACATTTGATTCTAAAACTGGTTATCCAAAACAAGATAAACTAGAAAAATTAGGACTAAATAATCTTTAAACACTTTTTTTTCTTTTCTTTTATTTTCTAATATCCATTCTACAATTAATATGTTAAAAGCTAACTATTTTTTTTACTCGCCCAATTTCACCGCTCCTCAACCGAACTTTAATCCCATAATGGTGATTAGGAGAATTTGTAAGCACATTTCTGACTATACCCTCGGTTAACTTACCAGATCGCTGATCTTTTTTTAATACGATTAAAACTCGCATGCCTGATTTGATATCTACTCGCTTTGTTCCCTTCAATTTAATTGCTCAAGTTATTTGTAGGTCTTTTTTAATACGAAAATAGTTCCCTTCATTTTATCTTTTGCTTTTATCGCCTCATTATTGCTAATTCTTCAAGAACATATTATTTTTGTAGTATCTTCGATATTTTTTCAAGTAAGGAGGATCTTTTTATAAAATTTGAATTCCATTTGAAATATTTTTTAGTGGTATAATTCATTTACTTTAAAAAATATATACATGTTGATGTTAGTTAAAAATATGGATCCTTCAAAAGCCATGAAAATTAAATTATCAGACGAATTACCTCCTGATCCCGTCTTTAAAGAGGATATCCGAAGGGCGCCTAATCGTGGTTATGATTTGAATCGTGGTGAGACAATAATTGCGTTAAAAAATGCTTTACGGTATATACCTAAAAAATTACACGAAATTTTAGCCTCAGAATTTTTAAATGAGTTAATCACGAGTGGAAGAATATATGGTCATCGGTATCGTCCAGAAGGAGAAATTAAAGCTAAACCCGTTGATGAGTACAAGGGTATTTTAGAAGCTCGTGCGATACAATTAATGATTGATAATAATTTAGATTTTAAAATAGCTCTTTATCCATATGAACTCGTTACATATGGCGAAAGTGGGCAAGTCTGCCAAAATTGGATGCAGTACCGATTAATTAAAAAATATCTCGAAGTAATAAATGAAGAGCAAACCCTCGTGGTTATGTCAGGTCATCCTCTTGGCTTATTTCCTAGCAAAAGAGAAGCCCCGAGAGTAATTATGACAAATGGTTTGATGATTGGTATGTTTGATACACCCGAAGAATTCAAACGCGTTTCAGCTTTAGGTGTAGCAAATTACGGTCAAATGACTGCGGGAGGATGGATGTATATAGGTCCTCAAGGGATTGTTCATGGAACTTACATCACACTGCTAAATGCGGGTCGGCTTTATTTGAAAATACCTGCTAGTGAAGGACTTAAAGGAATTCTCTATTTAACTTCTGGATTGGGAGGGATGAGTGGGGCTCAGGCGAAAGCAACTGAGATTGCGGGTGGTATAGGGGTTATCGCTGAAGTTGACGATTCTCGAATTAAAACTCGCTATGAACAAGGATGGGTTAGCAAAATTTCGAGCAATCTTGAAGAAATTTTTAGTTGGGTTGAAGAATATAAAAAAAAGAAAGAATCGATTTCAATTGCATATCATGGTAACATTGTTGATATCTGGAAATATGTAGTAGACAACAATATTAAAGTGGAGCTTGCATCAGACCAAACTTCTTGTCACGCACCTTATGAGGGAGGATATACCCCCATTGGTTTAAGTTTCGAGGAAGGTAGGGCGTTATTAAAATCTGATAGAGAGAAATTTGAAAGGATAGTTGACGAATCTTTAAGGAAACAATATAACCTTATCAAAATTATGGTTAGTAGAGGTACTATATTCTGGGACTATGGAAATTCGTTTCTAAAAGCAATTTACGACGCTGGAGCTCATGATATTGCAATTAATGGTGATCCAAAAAATGGTTTCATATTTCCCTCTTATGTAGAACATATAATGGGGCCAATATGTTTTGATTATGGATATGGACCTTTCCGATGGGTGTGCCTAAGCTTAGAACATTCAGATTTAATAAAAACCGATCAAGTTGCTATTTCTTCTATCGATCCAAATCGGAGCTCACAAGATAGAGATAACTGGCATTGGATAAAGAATGCCGAAAAGAACAACTTAGTAGTTGGTTCTCAAGCTCGTATATTATATGCCGATATGGAAACTCGAGTAAAGATTGCTTTAAAATTCAACGAAATGGTTAAAAATAGAGATATTGGAGCGATTATGTTAGGACGGGATCATCACGATGTTTCTGGAACCGATAGTCCTTTCAGAGAGACATCAAATATAAAAGATGGCAGTAATGTTATGTCTGACATGGCTCATCACAGTTGGGCAGGTAATATAGTAAGAGGAATGACTATGTGTGTACTATCGAATGGAGGGGGCGTTGGTACCGGAAAAGCAATTAACGGCGGTTTTGGTCTAGTGTTAGACGGTTCAGAACGAGTAAATAAAATAATCCGCTCTGCAATTGAGTGGGATGTAAACTGTGGAATCGCTAGGAGAGCTTGGGCGAGAAATGAAAACGCGTTAACAACAGCTTACGCTTGGAATCTTAAGAATCAAGATAGAGGACACATCACCTTACCTTTTTTGGCAAAAGATGATTTATTAAATGATGTTATTAATGTGTATTTAAAAAAGTATAAATAAAGTAAGAGTCCGATTTGGTTTGGTTAACATGGAAAATGATTTTAAATACGGTCAAGATCACTTGACTGTTAATTTGGCTCTGAAGATTGTTAGAGGTCAGATTAATGGCGTCCTAACGGAAGAAACCAAAATAAAAATAGAAAAAAACTATAATGTTGTTCAAGATATTGCAAACGGCGAAGTCTTAGTATACAGCATAAATACGGGATTTGGATCTTTATGTACAACTAGAATATCAAAAGAAGAAGTTGGTAAATTACAATCAAATTTGCTTAAAAGTCATAGCGTAGGTGTTGGTTCACCTATTAACAAGGAAATTGCAAAATTAATGTTGATTCTTAAAGTCCACGCGTTAAGCATGGGATATTCGGGGATTTCTTTAAATTTAATTGAAAGAATTCTCTGGCACATTAACAATGATTTTATTCCGTTGGTTCCAGAACAAGGGTCAGTAGGAGCATCCGGAGACCTTGCTCCGTTAGCTCATTTATTTTTACCATTAATTGGTTTAGGTTTTCTGTCTAAAGATGGTAAAAATTATAAACCAGCAATAGATTTTTTAAACCAAAACGGATTAAAACCGCTTGAACTTCATGCAAAAGAAGGTTTGGCGTTAATTAATGGAACCCAATTCATTACAGCTCATGGGGTTATTGTCGCTGAAAAGTTTTTTAGTTGTTTAGAGCAAGCTGATCTTATCGGAGCAATGACGCTTGAAGGGTATTTAGGATCGCCTCAACCTTTCAATGAAAGATTAATTGCTTTACGTCCTCATGATGGTGCTAAAACCGTTGCTAAAAGAATCAGGAAGTTTTTGAGGAATTCTCAATTTGTAGAATCACATGCAGATTGTGGTCGAGTTCAAGATCCTTATTCTATTCGATGTATCCCCCAAGTCCATGGAGCTTCCAGGGATGCTTTTTCACATTTAAGCGAGAAGTTGGAATGTGAATTAAATTCAGTTACGGACAATCCTATAGTTTTTGATGAAGATACTGCTATCAGCGGCGGAAATTTTCATGGACAACCCCTTGCCTTACCTTTGGATTATATTAGTTTAGCCGCTTCTGAGCTAGGAAGTATCTCAGACCGACGAACATATCTTCTTTTAGAAGGAAAGTGGGGCCTTCCCCCCTATTTAATTCAAGAATCTGGTTTAAATTCCGGTTTTATGATTACTCAATATTGTTCAGCAGCATTAGCTAGCGAAAACAAATCAATGTGCTTCCCAGCAAGTGCAGATAGTATCCCAACATCAATGGGGCAAGAAGATCATGTTAGTATGGGATCGATTAGTGCTAGAAAAGCGCTTCGAATTGTTTATAATCTTGAAAAAATACTAGCAATAGAACTCTTGTGTGCCGCTCAGGCGTTTGATTTTAGAAGACCGTTAAAATCTAGTGCAACTTTAGAAGCATGCCACGCCTATATTCGTCAAAATATTCCCCATATTAACGAAGACGTAGTTCTTTCCGAATACATTGAAATTGCTTTAGAAATTATAAAAAGTGAAGAATTAATTAAAATTGCATACGAAGTAAAATGACAGTAAGATCTACTCCATCGCCAAAAAGAATAAAAAGAAAAGATGTTGATAACGAGGATCGAATAACCACGCTAGATTTGATTATAATTCACATCAACGAATTAGTAACCATGGATTCTAAATATGGGGTTCCAAGAAAAGGCAAGAACATGGCAGAACTGGCACCCATTCACGATGGCGCAGTTGCAATATCTGGTAATTCTATAGTTTTCGTAGGAAAGACAAATGAATTATTTTCTACCTTTACTCCTAACGAAAAAACAATAACAATTGACGCTACAAATCGTTTAGTAACTCCTGGATTTGTTGATCCACATACTCATATTATCTTCGATGGTTTTAGAGAAAATGAACTTGAAATGAAACTTGCTGGTAAGACCTACCTTGAGATTTTAGAGTCTGGGGGAGGGATATTAAAAACTGTTAAAGCGACGAGAAAGGCTTCGTTAGAAATCTTAATTCAAAATGGGAAAAAGATTCTTAATAGGATGATGGAATATGGAACGACTACAATTGAAACGAAATCTGGATATGGACTCGATGTCGAGAACGAAATTAAGTCGTTATTAGCAGTAAAAGAGTTAAACCTCGAGCATCCCATGGATGTAATATCAACATTTTTAGGCGCTCATGCAGTACCACCAGAATACGAGGGTAAAACAGACGATTACGTAGAATTAATTATTTCAGAAATGATTCCAAAAGTAGCACAAGAAGAATTAGCAGAATTTTGCGATGTATTTTGTGAAGAGGGGATTTTCTCAGTTGTTCAGACCAAAAAAATATTAAAGGCGGCTATGAAATACGGTCTAAAACCGCAGATTCATATTGACGAAATTGTCGACACGAATGGAGCACTATTGGCAGCAGAGTTAAACGCTGTGCAGACGGGACACATGCTAAAATCTAACGATGAAGGTTTGAGAGCAATGAAAAAAGCACAAACAATTGCTACACTATTACCCGGGACGCCCTTTTGCTTAATGATGAGGGACTATGCTCCTGCAAGAAAAATCATCGAATATGGCATTCCAATAGCCCTTGCTACCGATCTTAATCCAAATTGTTGGACAGAATCGATGCAAATCATAATTGCTTTAGCATGCTATCACATGAAACTTTCACCAGCTGAAGCTCTAACAGCAGCTACGATTAACGCCGCTTGTGCACTTCAAAAACAAGAACACATTGGAAGTTTAGAAGTAGGTAAGAAAGCAGACTTAATAATTTTCGATGTACCGAATCATAATTTTCTTCCTTACCAATTTGGAGTAAATCTAGTTTCAAAAGTTATAAAAAATGGTAATGTTGTAGTAGATTTTGATTAATTTACTCTTAAAATTTAGAAATCAAAATAATTCTCTAACAGATGTTTTGGCTCGAGTTTTTTAGGATTTTCAAGTTGTAAATAATAATCTAAAGAATTAAGCACAGCACCTAAGGGCAACACGCCAATTAATTCTGTACCAACAATAGGTACGCCATATCGAGCGGCTTCAATTCGTACGAGTTCCATCTGACGATATAGAGGGGTTTTTTTATAATTAATATTACTAATTCCTACTTGAACGCAATCTCTCGTTTTTAAATCGGTCCCCATTGCTTTAACATTTACAAGTCCTCCCGAGCGTAAATGAATTGCTTTCGCTACTTTTTTCGCAATTTTAACATCTTTAGTCCCAAGGTTGATATTAAAACTAATTAAGGGATATCTTGCTCCCGTTATTATTGCACCTGCCGTTGGATGGAATTCTGAAGGCCCATAATCTGGTTTCCTTTCAGGGTCTGTTTTAATGGTTTCTTTTAATCCTTCATATTCTCCGACTCTTATGTTATCAATATTTTTCCTTTCAAGATTGCTTGCCGAATCTTCGTATAAATATACTGGAACGCCTTCTTTTACCATTTCTTCAGCAAATTGTTTTGACAATTTGATGCATTCTTCAATTGTGATATTTTGAGCTGGTATAAACGGAACTACGTCAATTGCTCCTATTCGTGGGTGCTGACCTTTGTGCTTATTCATGTCAATTAGTTCTATCGCCTTTTTAGCCGCGGCAATATTTGCTTTCAATACAGCTTCGGGAGTACCAACAAAAGTAATTACGGCTCGGTTATAATCAGAATCGTATTGAATGTCTACGATGTTAGTTTCGGGAGTGTTTTTAATTTCTGCTACAATTCGTTCGACTTTATCTCCATCTGTACCTTCGCTATAATTAGGTACGGACTCAACTATTTTTTTATTTTTATTTACCATAATTATCTCCTTAAAATAACAATAGTTCTAGTTTTTAATAATATAAATTTATTTATATCAATGTAATCTCAAATTTTTATAGATTGAATTAAATTAGCTTTAGATTCGACCATATTTGTTTATGGTAAAGTATAATCTCTTCCATAGGTTTTATTAGTAAAGATATAGATTTTATCTTCGCCATTACCAATTACTTTTCCATTAATTCGTAATTTTACGAATAAGGGTTTTTCCTTTGTCCCTCTTGGAGTTTTATTGACTTCTTTTCCCTTGAATTTAATAACTTCTGCTTTTTGATGAATGTATGTGTCTGTATTATTGCCCATAATAATTAATTCGTCATTTTTAGTTAAATATCCGTTATCCAACGAAATTTTAGCAAAATCTTTCGAATAATCCTCAACTTGACCAACTTTGATATATCTGAAATGTGATAAATTTGAAGGGGATTTATGTTGATGGTCTTCTTCAGTCATTCTCTTAAAGTAAAATCCTGGAGTAAATCCTCGATTATAAACTTTTT
>JAUWHC010000188.1 GCA_030606095.1 Promethearchaeota archaeon
GAATGATTTGGTAGATTATGTAGATTTAAGTTATGAACCGAACGAAAATGATCTTGTTGTCATGTATTTCGTTGAAAAAGCTGTTGATTGTGAAAGTATAGAAAAAGCATGCGAGGAAATCGCTAAAGAAAGTTCAATAGGCACGTGGACAGATATAATGACGATGTCTGCAGATATTGCTGAACGCCTTGAACCATCTGCTTTTTATATAGATCCACAAAATCAAATTATAAAAATTGCTTATTCTGAAGAATTATTTGAAGCCGATAACATGTCTCAAATTCTTAGCGCTATTGCCGGTAATATTTTTGGTATGAAGGTGATTAATAATTTAAGGCTTTTAGATATCACATTTCCTAAATATATTGTCAGCAAATATAAAGGACCTAAATTTGGGATTAAAGGTATCAGAAAATTAACTGGAGTAGAAAAAAGACCTTTGTTAGGAACAATAGTAAAACCTAAAGTAGGTTTAAATGAGATCGAACACGCAAAAGTTTGTGAAGAGGCATGGATGGGCGGTTTGGACATAGTAAAGGACGACGAGAATTTAACTAGCATGGTCTTCAATAAATTCGATAAAAGAATTGCGGAATCTTTAAAAGCTCGAGATAGAGCTCAAGCTGAAACGGGTGAAAAGAAGATTTATATGCCCAATATCACAGCAAAATTAAGTACAATGGAAGAAAGAGCAAATACAGTAATAGATAACGGTGGAGAATATGTAATGGTTGATATATTTACCGTAGGATTCTCAGCTTTACAAGAACTTCGAAATTATCTAGACGATAAAAATATCGTAATTCACGCTCATAGAGCTATGCATGCAGCCTTTACACGCAATGAAAAACACGGAATTACTATGTTGGCTTTCGCAAAAATAATGCGTTTGGTTGGAATGGACCAGTTGCATACGGGTACTATCGTTGGAAAAATGGAGGGTGGTAAAAAAGAAGTTTTAGAGATAAATCAAGTGATTTCAGAGCCAAGAATTATAGGAAACAATACAACGATTCTAGATCAAGAGTGGGGAGATATAAAACCTACTCTACCCGTTGCTTCAGGAGGGTTAAGCCCATTACACATCCCTGATTTAATAAAGTATTTAGGTAATGATATGGTGTATCAATTCGGAGGGGGTTGTCATGGACATCCAGACGGAACCAGAGCCGGCGCAAGAGCGATAAGACAAGCAGTTGATGCTACTTTGAGTGGAATTAAATTAGAGGAATACGCAAAAACGAAAGAAGAATTAGAAAGAGCAATCAAAAAATGGAAAAAATAATTAATATTTAACTTTTTTTAACTTTTATAGCATATTAGGATATAATTTTGCAAAGTAATTATGGACATGGCTACTTGCGAAGATCCCTGCTTCAGTTATAAGCCCATCTATATATCTTCTACTTACAGTCTCAAAAGCAGGATTTAGGATAGTTAAACCCTCTGGAGCGTCCTCCCATACTTCTCTTGGGTCTCTCATTTCAATTTTTTCTAAAATACCAAAGGAAGTCTGAGGATTATATTTTAAAAGAGGGGATGCAACATAGAAAGGTACGTGTTCTTCATGTGCCACTAATGCTAGCAACCGAGAACCAATTTTATTAATAATCGTTCCCTCTGAAGTAATAGAATCTGCTCCAATAATTATTAAATCAACATCATAATGATGAACAACCCAACGCATAGCACTATCAACTACGTGAATAACTTCAATTCCAGCATCAAGTAATTTTCTGACGGTTTTTTTTCCTTGCAATCTAGGTTGAGTTTCTGTTGCTACAACTTTAAAATGGTCTTTCCCCTGTCTTTTTGCTTCTAATAGGATAGCATTTACAATGCTGGAATGACAATGAGTCATTATAATAAAGTTATCGTTCGTACTTACATCAGGAATTCTCCTTGCACCTATTTCAGCTATTTTCTTTTTTGAATTTTGCATCAATAATTTATAATCATCCTTACAACTAGCAATTAATTCCAAAATTTCTTTTATTGATAACGATTCTATTTTTTTTTTTAATCGATTTGTAATATAATTAAGTCCATTTCTCAAGGCAGGCTCAGTCGCCCTCGTTTGGAATAAGATGTCTTTAGCCTTAATTAATTTACTAAATAATTCTTCTGAAGTATTGGTTTCACCAATTCTCTGTGCGTAATCGCTTAGAAATTGTATTGCACTAATTGCTACATTTGAAGCTCCCTGAATTTCTAAGGATTTAATCCTTTCAGCGTCTTTTAATAATTGTTGTATATTTATTCACCAATTTTTTTAATGTTTATATATAGGATATTCGTATTTTTATTTTATTATCTTACTTTTATTGAACCTCATTATCTGAATTCGAGGTCAACTCTAAATCCTTCGGATCTATCTCTATATAGAGAGCTCCAACGTAATCACATGAAGTACACTCAAACATGTTTGGTGCTAGCCAACCTGCAACATTAACAGCGGTTTTCAAAGTAGGTTTTTTACACTTAGGACAAATTCTTATGCGTACCATTTTGTTTTTACTAAATTTTGCTGTAATTAGAATCGAATAATTCATTTATTATATGATCTATATTCAATAATCACAAATAACAATAAATACATAATGTTCCTAAAAAATAGTTTATATATATTTTCTGCAATTCTACAATTTAGCTTGAACAATCAGTGTTTAATCGATTAAAATGAACGATTTAGAGATAAAACGAAAAAGTATGCCAAACGAACCTGGAGTTTACTTTTTCATCAACAAAAAAGGTTCTATTATTTATGTAGGCAAAGCTCTAAATCTTAGAAAAAGGGTTAATCAATATTTCCAAAAAACAATTTACAACGATCCCTTTTACGAAGAAAAAATTAAGGAGTTAGTTAAAAACATTCATTCTATTGACTTCATTGTTACAGAAAACGAGAAAGAAGCAAAGATTTTAGAAAACATACAAATTAAGAAACATCAACCTCGTTTTAACGTAATAATGCGCGATTCCAAAACCTATCCATGGGTTGGGATTTTTTTTTTCAGAAACATATCCAAGAATCCTCGTGCTCCGAAATCCAGAAAAGTATTCTCAAGAAAATTTATTTTTAGGACCTTATACAGATAAAAAGGAAATTAGTAGAATTTTAAGAGATTTGCGAAAAATTTTTCCTTATTGTTCTTGTAAAAAAAAAGTAAAAAAAAAGAAAAGACCTTGTTTGAATTATCAATTGAAACTATGTCCGGGACCATGTATTGAAGCAGTGACTAAAAACGAATATTTAGAAAATATAAAACAAATAGAACTGTTTCTAAAAGGTCAGACTGAAGAATTAAAGGGTCAGATTGAAGATAAAATGAAGAATGCGGCACAATTACAAGATTTCGAAAGTGCTGCTTTTTGGAGAGATAAACTCAACGCAATAGATAATTCTACAATAACTCAAAGTGTTTTGTTAGAAAACAAGGAAAATAAAGATATTATCGGCTACTTTAATGACGAGGGACAAAAATACATAGCGATGGTAATGATTCATATACGTGAAGGAAAGATATCGAATAAAAATTCCTTTTTGATAAATATAAAAGAGAAATTAGTTCATAAGGATGAGATTTTCCCTTCAATAATGGAACAGTTTTACCAAAATGTGACACACAATTTACCCGATGTTATTGTTGTTCCGGAATTTTACGATGGAGTAAGTGTATTTAAAGAGATCCTTAAAGATTTTCGTGCCGATTTAAAAATTCGAACACCTATGGAAAAAGAATATGGCTTGCTTCGAATTGCGAATAAAAACGCTAAAATTATTGTGGAACAAGAAATTCAAATAGAGGTAATTAAAAAGAAAGAGGAAGATCAAATTAAAAAAGCGTTGGAGGAAGCTAAAGAGATTTTTAATTTACCCAAAGCGCCTAGAATAATTGAAGGGTTCGATATTTCTAATATTGAAGGGACAGATGCAACTGGATCTATGGTTTATTTTCTTGAAGGGCACCCTTATAATAAAAATTATCGCCATTTTAAGATTCGTACAAAATCCACTCCGGATGATGTCGCTATGATGAAAGAGGTAATTAAGAGGAGATATACCATGATTTTAGAGCGTAATTTTGAGTTACCAGACTTAATCCTCGTTGATGGAGGAAAGGGTCAATTGAACGCAGGATATTCTGTTTTAAAGGATTTAGGTATTGAGGGCATTCCAATTATCGGTTTAGCAAAGAAATTTGAGGAAATTTATGTTCCCAACAAAAAGGATCCTATTATTTTGCCTAAAAATTCTCACCTTCTTAAAATATTTCAAAGGGTCAGAGATGAGGCTCATCGTTTTGCAGTAAGGCTTCATAAAAAACAACGAATAAAAAGGGTAAAAAGGTCTGTTTTAGATGATATTAAAGGTATAGGACCTGCTACTAGAAATAAATTACTTAAACATTTTGGCAGTGTGAATAGTATTAAGGAAGCTTCTCATGAAGAAATAGCTCAGGTAGTTGGAAATAAGTTAGCTGATATTATTTTAAAAAAGTTGAATAGTTGAAAAAACTTAGTAAAAAAAAATTTTAATTATTTATTTTCAAACCTTTAGAGGTATTCATTCTTTATTTTTGAAAAGATTGCAAATATAATTATCATTGCACCTAATAAAATGAATGTCAATCCTAAATTTACCATTGTTAGATATCCAATTATAGGATAAAGTATTGTCCTTATCAAACTTGTAATCATGCTAATAGTGCTTAGCACAGTTGCTCTATTCTCTGTCTCAATCTGTTTATTTATGCCTTGTGTAAACAAAATTCTTCTTGAAAGACCCATACCAAGAACTATTAAAATTAAAGCAATGCTGACCGGTAGAAAAGTTATCATTGACATAAGTATGAATCCTATCCCTGGTATTACCGTATAAATTTGAAGAAATGTTTTTTTATTACTATAGCGTTTTTCTAATCTTGGTATAAGGCTCATAAATATTATCTGGACTATAGTTAATGATGTTGCGACAAATCCGAAGTATTCTATTAGAAAATTTAATTCTTCAAGATATAACTGATATGTCCATATGAGAAAAAATACTAATGACTCTGTAATTATTAGATTGAAAGCCAATATTCTTAGAACTCGGTTTTTTGTAAGCTCTGTTATGCCAGATTTTATGATTTTTAGATAGTTTTCTGTTTTTTTTTTTTTCTAACTCGTGATTTGGCTCCTTAAGTGTTATTGATATAATTGTTGCAGCGATAAAAGGAAAAAACATTAAGCTCATTGCTAGTGGAAGAGATAAAAAGGCTCCGATTATTGAACCAATTGGTGCGGATATTCCGATTCCTATTAACATATAACTTCTACTTCGTGCCATCGTTTTTGTAATTTCATTTTCTCTTCCAAGTTTTCTCAATGTATCATACATAAATGCTTGGTCTGTGCCAGAAATCAAAGAATTTCCTAATGCAAATAAGGTTTCTCCAAGTAAGAATATAACAATAGTTGGACAACTCGAATATATCAGTGTTGCTATAGCCGTTGAAAGAGTTCCTAATATAAGTGATAATTTTCGACTGAAATGATCTGCAATCGCTCCACATGGTATTTCAAAAATTAAAATCATTACAGTGAAATAACTCTGTAAAAACATCACTTCGACAAATGATATTTTTCCCCACATTAGGAAAAACGGTAATAAAACTCCTGCAATTAGATGGCAACCCATGAAAAATTGAATTAAATAGGATTTCCATATATTTGACTTCCATTTACTCATATTAACCTGCAAATCTTTTATTTCATCTTCTTTAGGAGATTGAAGCGTTCTACCTCCTGTACATTCCTTTAATTTTGACAATTTTTTCACCTATTTTGTTTAAAAATTTATTTTTACTTTTCTATAATAAAAAACATGTTCGGGAAATCGTATTTGAAAAGTTTGAATTAGAAGCAATGAAGTAGAATAAGAAAATTCTGCAGAAGAGGTTAGAAATATGATAAATTG
>JAUWHC010000257.1 GCA_030606095.1 Promethearchaeota archaeon
TATAACACAGCTAGATGGTTTTATGATAAAGGAATTTGTTCGGATAGTACATGGTGGGCTAATCCTATTCGAGGGGCATGGAGTCCTAACTTAATTTATAAAGGAATTGAGTTTCTTATGAGATCTGCTCTTAATGCTCAATTGGCATTAGTTCACGCTAATCAATCTGATTTAGGAGAAGGATATTTTGATTCGATATCATTTTATCATAATCTATTACTTATGGAAATTTACTCAATAACTAAAAAAAAAAAAAAACCTTAACTCTTATAACTTCCCCGTTTACTTACATTATTACTTTGATTGTATCAAATAACAATAAACTATATAATTTCTAGTTTATATAATAAACTAAGTCCGCTTTAGTAGAAATTAATGCCCTAATTTTTTGAGTATAATGTCAAAAGAAAATGAAAAACAGCAAATAGTGAAACATTGCGTGTACTGTGGGACCCGAATTGAAGAAAACAAAATCTATTGTCCTAAATGTGGAAAACTCGTAGTAAAAATCCAGCCAAGCAAAGAAAAAAGTCGTCTTCAGAAAATAGGGGCAAAACCACCTCAAAAAATAATTGCTTCAAGAAAATGTTCTGGTTGTGGTTCAATAATAACCTCTTCTGTATTAGAACAATGCCCTATCTGTAATACTAAGCTAGAACAGATACCAATCCTTCAAAAAGCAAAATCAAGTGAAACACCTCTAAATAAAACGGGCTATGTCTTTACGAATAAAAAGTTAGTACCAGAACAAAAATTTATAATAAAAAAAGATACTTGGAATTTTAGAGAGGGTATTAACGTTTTTGGTAACTCCCTTATGGTATATATCGTTATTCGATTGCTAATTACTATGTTATTAGCTCTCCCATTAGACCCCTCTGCTCCAATTGAATTAAATATTACAACAATACTATTAAGTCAAATTCCTGACGTTATTTTCGGGGTGTATCCCTTATGGTACATTTTTTCAAAAAAACATAATTTTCAAAAATTAAGGTTCAATTTTAAAACAGGACCATTTTTAATTGCGTTATTAATTGGCGTAATTGGCAGTATAGGATTAATAATTATTGAAAATTTCTCTTCGATATTCATACATTTTATGTACGACTCTGGAATAATTTTTAATGATATTTTTTCTTATTTAGATGAGCAAACTCTGGTACTCCAAAACGCAGATTTAATTTGGGTAATCTTGCTTATGGTTATTTTATCTTTATCAGCAATTTCAACAGAATTAGTATTTAGAGGAGTGCTACATAATACTCTAAACGAACGTTTTGAAAATGATTTAATAGGGAGGTCTTCAGTTATTTTTATAATCGCACTAATATACTCAATTCTTTTTCTATTTTTTACTCTACCAATAGGAATATATTTCTTTTTAGTAAATTTCATAGTTTTTATATTTTTAGGTATTCTTTATGAAGTTAATAAAAATATTCTCACTACGATTACCGCTAGTATCATCTACAACATAGTTATTATTATCTTGATCGTGTATTTTTAATTTTTAGATCACTTTTCATTATCCTTTAATATAAAATTTTATTAAAAGAAAAATCACATATCTCTAGTGGTATTATTAGTAACTTTTATTCTTTTAAATACGACATGATCTAAACAACTTGGAGAAAGAGAGATTGGGTAAAAGGTATTACACAAATAAAGGAAGCAAGGATAATGTTATTATCTCGATTGCTGGTCCCCACGGAATCGGGAAAACTACAATCTTTAATCTTTTAAAGAAAAGTTTGGGAGACAATAACAAATTTAAATTTTTTCCAGAAAGATACATAAAAATACCTCCCTTTCCATTTGGTTCTGGCGACAAACAGATTGCTTTCCGCAGCGAAATTCACTTTCTCCAACAATTAATTAGGAGAAATAAAAATATCACAAATTTTAATAACCAATATAATGGCAGAGTTATTATTTTAGATAGGACACCTATTTGTGTATTAATATATTCTAAAAGTTTGTATCTTAAGGAAAGGGATTATAACCTTATCCTTGATATGTATAAATCAGTCAAATGGAAAGAAGATTACATCGTTTATCTTACAGCTGAACCCAATACGATATTAAAAAGAATTATTCAAAGAGGCTCAATTGATAAAATCAGAAAAGAGTGGAATGAAAGCGATAAAGAGTATTTGTTAAAAATTCTTTCCTATTACGATCAATTTCTATTATCCAAAACTCAAACTAAAAAAATATTCATAATCGATACAGATAAATTGACCACAGAAGAGGTTGTAGAAGAAATTAAAAAAAAAATAACCAATTTATCTGGTTATTCGTTCAATAAACATGTTAACCCTCCCTCTACGCAAAAGAATTTAATTGATTTTACATAATCAAGATTAATCAATTATAATAAAATATATTAATATAGATTTTATGATATAAATTAAGATAATATAATAAAAATTGAATTTTAATTAATTTTAGCCTAAAAAATAGGTTGATTTAAAATGTCGTCCCTTGTGCAAGGTATTCGCGAGAATATGATGAAAGTTTTGAGAATGGAGGAAGAAAAAACAGATTTAGAAAATTTAGCTGTTTTATCTAGAGTTGGTATGAAAGTAGCTTCTTCTACGTCTTATGAACTTGATGCCGACGCAACTTCCGCCTCGAGCACTGCATTGATTGATTTGGGATTGAGGTTAAGTGAAGCAACCGCTCATGGCGCTTTAACGGAAATTATTCTTCATAATACCTCTGGGTATAGTATTATTTTAGCAATTAACGACGAATATCTTGTATTTGGTGGTTTAAAAAACGTATACCGAATCGGTTACTACCTTGGTTATTTACGCGAATTAGCAATAAAGTTGAATATATTAATCTCAGGAGAAGAAATAACTGAAATGACTCTTTCTTTAGAGGAATCCGAGAGAAGTAAACTTAGGGAAGAGCAAGAAAAAGAAGAAGTAGTTGAAATAGTTAAACCTAGTATCGAAGAAGATAAGGCTGCATTAGACGGCTTATTAGGGTTTTTAAACGATTGGGAGAAAGAAGGGAGCGATATCGGGGAAATTGAAGCTAATAACGAAAATAACATTGTTTCAATCCCATCATCTCTTGGCTTAGAATATGAAAGGCAATTAGAACACGCCGATGGGGGCATAGAAACTCATGTGCCGATTTCTCCAACAACTCAAAGCATTGAACCACAATTTAAAGTTTATGACGACGAAATTCCCCCAGTACCCCTTGAAGATTATACTCCGATGGAAATAGAAGAGGACGCAAGTATTCAAGAACCCCAAATCGTACAGGAACAGCCTTTACAGGAGGACTTGCTTTCATTCGAAGATCTTCCTCCACCCGATTTTAATTCTGAATTTGTAGAAGCTGCTCCAGAGTATGATACTGAATTTGTGTTAGATAAAGAGTCAGAAACATTTGAAAATGTTTTAAAAGATCTCGGATGGGACGAAGAAGAAGAGTGAATAACATAAACATCTATTATTCTTCTTTATATATTTAATAAACCTAAATTTTTCTTAAATAAGTTTCTTTATCTTCCCTATACTTTTAGATGAAAAACTATTAAAGCTAAGTAAAAAAAAAAAATTTTTATTATTAGTTCCTTTATCACTCAAAATCAAGTTTTATAAATTTTCTTGCAAAGAAATAAGCACATATCAATATTACTGCACATATTGGACCCCATAAAACGTTGCCGATAGAGTAAGGTAAACCAAAACTTGGTAAGTCCATAATAACCCCCATAACGAATAGTCCCAAAGCTTGGAAGAGATTCAAAACAATACTGGGAAAACCGGTATAAATACCCGCTTTTAATTCTCCTGTTGATTTTTCGTCATCTTCAGCGATATCTGCATACATAAAGCTAGGAAATAAGAACCACCCGCCCATGCATCCAGTTATTCCAAGGATGAATATTATACCAAATATGAAAGTTGATCCCATCGGTAATAATCCCAATAAAGTAAATGGAAGAAAAACTATTGCCGTAAGAAAAATATATAAAAGGCTGCGTTTTCGTCCTAATTTTTCTATCAATTTCCTCCATATTACTAAGAAAATCAGCATACCAAGTACAAAAAATATTGAAGCAATGAGATTAGATGTACTATCAAACTGTAGAACCGTATCAATATAGTCTAATATTAATGAACCGATCATTATCCAAGCTATACTAGCAATACCTTGCATGATTGTAACCCGTAAAAAATTCTTATTTTTTAGGATTGTCTTCAAGTTATCAATCATATTAGAATCAATCTTAAAGTGTGGTTCTTTAGGCATCAATATTGCTATTATCCAAAATAATATCAATGGAATAATACCAAATATTAATACACTATATAGAAATTCCGGTGGAACAACATCTGGATTTGTTTGTATTTCATCATTAAAATCTGTTAAAACTACCATTGCAAAAACAGTCATTATAGCAGTTCCCATAAAACCAAAAAGATTCTGAAACTGAGATACTTTAGGACGCTCATCAATATTAAATTGTTCAGCCATCCAAGCGTTATATGGAGTAGTAACACCATAACTAATATTAAACAATATACTCCATACTAAAAGCCATATAAAAACGGATGAAACATTAGAAATATCTATAAATAAACTTGGCAATAGCAAGAATATAAAAGATATAGCAAGACACAGACTTAAGGTTACTAAATACGGCTTTCTTCGACCCCATCGAGTATATTTAGCATCACTAA
>JAUWHC010000132.1 GCA_030606095.1 Promethearchaeota archaeon
GAACGCATTTTTTCCAACAACGCTGAAAAATTTTTCTTTTTTCACAAATTCGTGATTATTCGCCCAAACTTCAAAAATGTAATACAATACATAATAAGTTAAAGAAGAAATTCCCACACTGACTATAATATAGGGTAACGATATATAAGCCCTACTTATTCCCCAAATGAAACCAAAACCGAAACCAAGTACCACAATAATTAATCCACCAAATAAGAAGTAACTTTTAACTATTTCTTTACCCTTGGTTAAAGCCTCTGCTAAAAAGGAAGATAATATCATCATTGAGCCCCACGAAAGTGCCCCTAAGATACCTCCCTCGATCGATTCATAAATTATCGAACTTAAAGGCGTAAATAGAAGAAGTTGATGGAGGATCATGATTATTACGGCAACCAATAATTTTAAAAATGGTTTTAGTTCGATTAAAGGCAATAACAAAAGTCCTGACATCCCTAGAACTTGAAATGTGCCCCACCGAAAGTAAAACCCATCAGGTCCGATATATATAGTTAAAAGAAAGCCAATACCAATGAAAATTAAAAACCTGCGAATATATCTTAGCATAGCTTTTTTTCTACCAAATTTTTCCTTGCGTTTTTGGTAAGAAATATTCATATTAAGCGCTAGCATAAAAACGAAAAAAGGAGCAATTAAATCTACATATGTTAGACCAAAATCCCCAGCGTGTTTGCTCCAAGCTGGTATATTTTCGTAAATCGCTAAAGTATTGACGAACACCATTAGAACCACGGTTAAACCTTTGAACACATCGATACTAAGGAATCTTACCTTTAATTTATCAGAACTTTCTACCGTTTCAGTCAAAATTTTAAAAAAAATCTTATTTATTTAAAGAGTATTAGAGAAAATTTTGTAATAAGTTTTATTAACTTCAAAGAAAAGAATTATGAAAAAAACATTATATTTTTATATTTTCCATTGACCTTCTTCGTAGATAACTTTTCCGTCGGCTATTATTTTAGAGCCTGGTGCTTTCATATCTTTCAAAAGATCCCAATGGATTGCGCTTTGGTTGGTTGATCCCGTCTCTGGTGGTCCAGCACCTACAGCACAATGCATGGTCCCGCCCATTTTCTCGTCAAAAAGCATATTTTTTGTAAATTTAGTTATACCATAGTTTGTCCCAATAGCAAATTCACCTAAAACATTAGCATTTTCGATCGCAATTATCTCTTGTAGTAACTCTTCGGCTTTGTCTGCAGTGGCTTTAACAACTTTTCCGTCTTTAAAGTCTAGACGGATATTTTCGATTTCTTTTCCGCTGTAGATTCCCGGATATGTGAATCTTATGTGTCCATTTACCGAATCTTCCAATGGGCTCGTAAAGACTTCTCCATCGGGTAAATTATTATGTCCACAACAATTAATCCATTTTCTACCATTAACAGAGAGCGTTAAATCAGTATCTTCGCCTAATATATGAATTTTTTCCACTTTATTTAAAATTTCGACGAATTTATCCTGCTTTTTCTCAATTTCCTTCCATTCTTTAACTGGATCTTCTTTGTCTAAAAGTAGAGCCTTTTCAACAAATTCAGAGTAAGAAAAAACGTCCATATTTGCCTCTTGAGCAAAGGAATGGCATGGATAAGGAACTACCACCCAGTTCAATTCTCCTTTTGCGTATCTTTCCATGTAGATCTTCATTAATTCTTGTCTTCTTGGTGCACCTTGAACTTTGACGACTTTTTTTGGATCAACTAGAGATAGTTTACGCGTGTTATAATCTCCAAAGATATTGATCATACAATCAAATTCTTTAAAAAAAGTTAACAAAATATCATCAACATAAAGTAGCTGTTCTTCTGATCCGTGTTTAAATAGCAATTCTTGTACACCTTCTATTTGTGGCAATAATAAAGGATGTCCACCAGCTTTAATAACTTCTGCATAAATTGCTTGAAAAAGCTCTTGTGCTACGATAGGTCCTGAAACGAATACTCTTTGATTTTTTTTTACGCCCACAGCATAGTTAACTGCTAATTTTGCTATTTTTTCATAAAAATTATTGATCATAACTTTATTTAATTGTTGTCAAAATTTAAAGAATTTGCTCTTATTTACTAGACAGAATGCTAAAGTTGTAAAATAAAAAATTGTATATCCTTAGAGCTTGGGAATACTTGTTTAGCGCTTCGGTAGTATTTTTTTTTTATTATTTTTATTTTTCTTAATTTTTTAAATTCTCAATAATATGTATCTGGAATCGAATTAACTTTTGGAAAAAGTATTTCAATTAATTTTTTTGATGAGGGATTTATTCTCGCATCTTTAACAATATGATTTATTTCATCTACAGTTCTATCACCAAGAAGCAATTTTAATAATATTACTCCTGGTATTCGGATATCACATTTCTCTGCATCAGGATAACCTCTCTCGATCTTGATATCTTCAATTTTACCTTTAATAAAAATTAATTCGATTGATTGCTTATAGTCGCTGATTATTACCGTTTTGGATAAATTATTAAATTTTGTTTTTTCAATTCTATTTTCAAGTACAACCTTTATAGATTCAAAAAACCGCTTTAGATCAGGTATTTTTATCTGCCAACCATAATTTGATTGTAATTTTCCTCCAATAGAAAGAATATATTTCCCAAATCCAGAAAACTCGGCGACATTCAGGTTCAAATCCTGTTCCTTTTTAGGATTCTCATTTATATGTTGCAAGAGTTTTATCATCTGAGTAGCGGATAATTGTGAAGTAATGATAGTATATACTTCGTTGTCGAAAGACCTGCCAATTAAGAAATAACCCTCTGATTTTCCGTTTTCTTCGATAATATATGCCGATAATTTGCTATCATCGAAGGAATCGTTCATAAATTTGAAGTAAAAGCTCTCTGTATCAAAACTGTTAGAGATTAAAAAGTTATTACTATTTGAATTATATTGATTTTCGATATAACCTATATCTTTACGCGAAGCTTTCCTAATATCTATGTGACTTAACTCCATAGATGGAATTTGATTTGGCGAAAGTGAAAATCTTTCGTCTAAAGATAATACAAATTCGTACCCAAATCTTCTATAATAGTAAGGAATTCCTCTGAGACAGGATAAAAGATAGCCCCTCTCAATCATAACTCGTTCGTAGAATTCATTCAATTTACAAATCAATCCCTTTCCACGATATTCTTCTAAAGTACTTACAAAACCCATCTCGCAAACGGGTAATAATATTCCTTCAAACTGCCATTCAAGTGGTAATAAAGTTAACGAAGATATTATTTGACCTGTACTATTATCTTCAATATAAAACCATAGTATATCATTCTTTTTAGGATGTTCTTTGTATATTCTTTTAATGTATTCTTTAACCTCTTCTCCGTGAACTACAACATTAAGCTCCAGAATTTTAATGAAATCTTCGTTGCTGTCTGTAGATATCCCTAAAGAAAATTGTTCGTCAAATTTAGTAAAAAATCCTTTTTTAATCATTACATTTTTTTTAAATTTAAGAGGATATTTCAATATTTTCACATTTTTTCTGATATTGACCGAATTCTTTTAGGGAAGTAGATTTCAATTACCATTTATGCTTTTTTGAAGATACCAATCTTTTAAACTCTCGAATTCAAATCTACTAACAAGTGGAAGATCACATCTAGCATCAAGTTTAATTTTATTAAAGGCATCATTACATATTTCTGGATTTTTATTAGCTATATTTTTATTCCACTCAAAATCATCCTTCAAATCGTATAATTTTTGATGTTTTCTGTTATTGGAAGCAATTAACGCGTAATTATCGTCCTTGTATAGTGTACACACATCAAATCCACATGTGATATAACTCCGTCCATCTAAATTCTGATCTTCTTCATCAACAAATATAGATAAATCTATGCATGACCATGGCGATTCAACGGAGATTATCGAGAAATTAAGGAATCTTCCTGATGTAGAAAAAATCAAAACACAAATTGTATTAGATAAAATCAAGGAAGACCCTTCTGTAATCATCCCTAAATAGTAAAATCTTAGGTTTATTGTAATCCGAATAAATCATATTTATTTTTAAAACTCGTTTTAAAATCTTCTTAAAATTTAATTCTATAATTTTGCTTTAAATTTTATAGATTCTAAATATTATAAATAAAAGCTGGATAAGTAAATATAAATGTCGGAATAATTATTTAGATAGTGAGATAATATGACTTCTAATCTTAAGGAAGAAATTATAGAACTGATAAAAAAATTGCCAGAAAATACTACTATTGATGACATTATGTATCATCTTTATATTAAAAAAAAAATTATAGCTGGCATTGAAGAAATTGAGCAAGGTAAAGTAGTCCCTCATGAACAAGTCATGGAAAATGCTAAAAAGAGATTGGAAAAATGGCTGAAATAGAATGGTCATCAAAAGCAGAAAATGATTTGAATGAGATTATCGATTATATTGCTCAAGACTCACTTGAATATGCTCTTTCGTTTTATGAACAAGTACGTGAGAAAGTTGAAAATTTAATTCAGTTTCCGAGAATGGGAAGAATAGTGCCCGAGCTCGATGAGCCTAACATCCGAGAATTAATCTTAAGAAATTATCGTATTATTTATAGAATTTTAGAAAAAGAAGTTCAAATAGTAAGATTATTTCACGGCTCGAGAATTATGGACTTTAAAATTTAATTGAAATTAACATCTAAACCAACCAGGAATGGGAAAAACTAAGGGGGAGGATTGGATTAAAGGTACAGATGATTATCTTAAAATTATCATAGATTTTGCAGAAAAGATTATTCCCAATGAGAGTTTTATTATTGTTGGTGAATCATATGGATGTTATTTGGCTAGAGGATTGATCAAGAAAAAACAGAATTTAACTGATGGCGTTTTATTTCTAGTACCTGCTATATTGACTTATGAAGAACAAAGAGTTTTACCTGAACCTATTATCTTAGTAAAGGATGAAAATTTAGTTTCCAAACTAAGTCCTTTTGAGAGGGAAATATTTGAAGATGTAGCAACAGTCATTAACCTAAAAGTCTTGGAAAGAGGAAATGAAGAAGGAATATCACGAATAACAATCGCCGATATGATATTTCTAGAAAAAGTTAGGGAAAATCACGCATTTTCTTTTAATGTGAATCTCTTAAATGAAAGGTTCGCTAAACCTTCTTTATTTCTGTTAGGGAGGCAGGATTCTAATGTAGGGTATCGAGATGCATAGGATATTATAGAGAACTATCCAAGAGCTACTTTTGTTATTTAGATACCGCAAGGCATATACTTCAAATCGAGCAAGAAGAACTGTTTAACGCTTTAACGAATGATTGGTTAGATAGAGTCGAGAGTTTTCTAAAAAAATCAATTTAAGAAAATTCTTTACATAAAAGGATAGACTTAACCTTTTTCATAGAATGCGCTTTTTTGAAGATACCAATCTTTTAAACTCTCGAATTCAAATCTACTAACAAGTGGAAGATCGCTTTTAGCATCGAGTTTTATTTTTTCAAAAGCTTCATTACATATTTCTGGATTTTCGTTAGCAATATTTATATTCCATTCAGGATCGTTCCTCAAATCGTATAATTTTTGATGTTTTCTGTTATTGGAAGTAATTAACGCGAAATTATCGTCCTTGTACAATGTACAAACATCAAATCCACAAGTGATATAACTCCGATCATCTAAATTATGATCTTCTTCATCAACAAAAATCGATAAATCTATGCCCTCGAATGCTTTAGGTTTTTCTTTATTTAAAAAACCAAAAATAGTGGGTAATATATCGAAATTATACACATAAGGCTTCCTAATTTTTTTTGGACCATTTATTCCTCCCGGTGGCTTAATCATAAAAGGAAGGTCTACTAATTCGGGATACATAAACATGGGAAGTTTTCCCGTCGCATTGTGTTCGCCTATGCTGTGTCCATGATCGCTAATAAAGATTATCAAAGAATCGTCGTAAATTTCTAACTCCTTTAATTGGTTAACGAAATAACCGAACCAATTATCGCATAAAGAAACCTCTCCTGCATAACTAGCCCTCATAAATTTTAACTCTTCTTTAGAAAGATAATCTACACTTTCCATATAAGCAGGGGTTATAATTCTTTTCCCTGTATAGCCCTTTTCTAAATATAAATCAAGATATTTTTGTGGAGGATCCCACGGTTCGTGAGGATCGAACTCATCAATAAGGCAAAAAACTTTTTTGAAATCTATGGTATCTTTAACGAATTCAATCGTTTTTTTAAAAGTTTTAGCTGGGAAGTAATCTTCTTCTGTCTCCCGTTCTTGAACGTTAGAAAAATGCGATTTTAATATTCTTTTTTGCAGTAATTTTATTACAGGGTTTTTTTTTACGATATGCAATTTAAGTAATCGTTTCATTTCGGCTTTACCGTTCCTTACTCTTGCTCTATATTTGTCGTCTTCATGACCTCTTATCCAATTCCATTGGTCATACCCTAAATGAAAATTCATGTTTGGTTTAAACTGGTGATAAGTACTTGTGATAAAAGAAGTAAGATAAGCCTCACTGTTTAAATATTCGGATAAATGTCTGTGATGTGGTGGTATAGGATTCCACCCGTTTAAATGAACGATATCGTCTGTGCGTAATTCTGGCCTCTCATGATTAAATGGAAACGTTCTAATGCCTGTGTGTATCGCTCTACGGACCGGAATAGTTGCTAACGATTCAGGATATGCCTTATCAAATACAATGCAATCCTTCGCAAACGAGTCAAAATTCGGAGTTTTTATCCAATCGTTTCCATAGGTCCGCCCTGCGTGATCTTTTCTTAAAGTATCAAAAATTACTAAAAAAATTCTCATATTTTAGAAAATTAATAATCATTTATATACATAAAAAGTTTCTAATAAATATCATAAAAAGACAATATAAAAGGATTTGTTTAGAATCTCCTTATAGGGAACATTTTGATTATTATTCTTATTTCATTAAATACTATTGCTTCATTATATGGTGATAAAATACCGAATTTACCAGAAATTATATTAATTAAATAATCTCAAAATCT
>JAUWHC010000101.1 GCA_030606095.1 Promethearchaeota archaeon
GCTACAATTATCCGTCTCAACAACAGCTACTAAGTCAGAAGAACGCTCAAAACCGTGTTCTAAAGCATATTTAGCAACTAATACGCCTATAGCGATACCTGGGCATAAATGAACGTGAAAAATCGTAGCTCTTTTCTTTAATTCTCTAGTTTCCATTCAAAATCAGCTAATGATTTTAGATTTATTAAAAATATCAAATAAATAATTTATTAGATGACTTAAATATATTTATAATAGGAATGAAATTTCTTGTAGATGCCATGCTTGGCAAATTATCTCGGTTCTTGAGAATTTTTGGATTCGATACAATTTATGCTAATGATTTAATCGATTATTATCACGCTGACCCCGTTCCGGATGAAAAATTAAAACAATATGCCGAAAAGTATGATAGAATAATTATAACCAAAGATTTGCCGTTCTATCAAAAAATGAGGGAAAAAGCAATATTTCTAGAAGGAAAAGGTGTTTATAACTATTTAAACCAACTTAAGGCAAAGCTAAAATTAAATTATAACTTCGATATTGAAAAAACGCGATGCTCTATCTGTAATACAATGTTAAAAAAAGTAGAAAATAAAAATTCGATAAAAAAAATGGTTAAACCTGAAACTTTCAAAACTTATACTGAATTTTATCAGTGCAATAATCCGAGTTGTAATAAAGTGTTTTGGCACGGACCACACATAATAGATATCAATAAAAAGATAAAGAATGAAGCTGATATTCAATAATTACTGTTTTAATAAATAATTTTTCTTTATATCGTTAAATCTTGCTTTAACATTTTCTGCTTCTGTTTTTGCTCCTCCCTTTTCAAACATTGTATGCGCTTGAGAGAGTAATTCAAGGGATTTTTTATATTCTTTATTTTTGAAATGATTCTCGGAAAGTCCAACTAGATAATGCCCTTTTTTTACGAAAAACTCAATAAATTGCGCAGAAGTATCAATTTTTTTACTCATCCTAAACAATTCTTTTTTTTTTTGGATTATATGTATCTTATTAAGTTAAATTAAATAAATTAACTAAAAATTTTTATTTTTGCGCTTTTATACGGAACTCTTCCATCTCAATAACTTTTCCTTTTAAACGAGATTCGTGAGCAGCAAAAGCCATGAAATAGCTTTCTAAAGTTTCGTTTGCGTTTGTTAAAGGTTGGGATTTGCTCTTATCAACTAATGTTTCTATAAACGCATCGATTAATGAGAAATCGCCTCCGCCATGACCTGAATAATCAAGTGAGAGCTGTTGAGAAAAAATTACTTTTTCAGTACCTGAAAAATGATCGAATAAGGTAATTTTCTGCCCCGCATCGGAGAATTGTCCAATAAGCGTCGCTTTAGTTCCGTCAATCCTTAATGTACGCCCCTCCCGTTCGCTAAATCCATGCATAGTTAAATTAGCTGTAACTTTATTTTCAAATTCGATATTAACAACCTGATGGTCAACTACATCGTTATCGCATTTATAGACGCACCTACCGTAAGGACTCGTTTTTAGAATTTTCATTTTCGTATCATCAGAATAATCTTCGGTACTTTCTTCGAGAAGACCGGAATAAAGAGGTTCCACGGGCCAATCCCTCCAATATCTCAATATTTTTAAAAGCTTTATTAATTTACTCAGTCCAGTTAATAATTGTATATGATTTTTTCTCAGATTAGCGAGAAATCTAAATCCTTTTTTATCGCTTTTTTCTAATATTTGGATTATCGGAATTATATCAATATATATTCTTGGAGCGTAATACAAACAAGTATCTTCTATAGGACATCCTTGTACGCAATATTCTGGAGCATTATTAGGTGCGTTAACTGAATTAAAATGTATTAGACTTCCAAATGAACTTATTTTTTTTGGTAAAGTACCAACCATCCAAAATAATAAATCGAGATCGTGACAGCATTTTGCCAGTATCATAGGGGATGCTGTTCTTACATTCCTCCAGTTTCCTCTAACAAAACTGTGCGCCATATGATACCAACTTACATTTTCTCGATGAGAAATGTTTACAAGATTTCCCAATAATCCTTTTTGAATAGTATCCTTAATAGTCGAAAAGAAATTGGTATATCTTAAAACATGGCTAATTCCTAGTATTCTACCAGTTTCCTCAACTTTTTTGACAATTTTGATACAACCTTCTAAAGTGTGAGCCATAGGTTTTTCTAATAGAACGTTATACCCTATATCTAACGCTTTAATCGTAGGTTTAATGTGCATTTGATCTTGTGTGCAAATAAAAGCAGTTTCGGCTAATTTTTCTTCTTGTAATAAATCCTCCCAACTTATAAAACACTTATTAGAGGGAATTTCATGAAGTTGAGCAAATTTCTCTCTTCGGAACTTAATAGGTTCAGCAACTGCTACAAATTTCAACTTTTCTGGATATTTTAATGCATATTTACCATAAGCAGTCATTCCTCTATTACCAGCACCAATCAAAATTGCTGTTATAGTTTTTTTTGCTTCTTTCATTATTTTTGTTCTCCCTTTTTTATCATAAATTGTTTGAATAGTGTTTATAAAGTTCTTTTTAAAAAGAAATATTTAGGTTTTTAACACTGAAGGGATTTTTCCTTCAATTAAAAGATAATCTAATAGAACTATAGCCGCCATAGATTCAACAACTACTACGGCTCTTGGGACAATACACGGATCATGACGCCCTTCGATTTTAAGTTCCTCTTCTTTCATTGTTTTAACATTAACTGTTTTTTGAGCTAATCCTATAGAAGGCGTTGGTTTGACTGCAACAGTGAATTTAATTGGCATACCTGTAGATATTCCTCCTATTATTCCACCAGAATCATTTTTCAAGGTTCTAATTTTCCCCTCTTTTATAGTCCATGGGTCGTTATGCTCAGATCCTTTCATTTTTGCAGCCTTAAACCCAGCACCAAACTCAATTCCTTTTATTGCGGGTATAGAAAAAATAGCCTTACTAATATTGGATTCAAGACTATTGAAAATAGGTCCGCCAATTCCAACGGGAAAGTTATTGATTATACAACTAATAGTTCCTCCGATCGAATCGTTTGCTTTTTGAACTACTTCAATTTCACGTTCCATTTTTTTTGATAAATCTGGATTTAATGCTCTTACAGGTGAGATTTCTCTTTTCTGGATAAAAGCGTTGATATCTTTAATGTAATAATTTATTGAATCTTCAATTTTCCCAATACTCTTTGTGTACGCAAAGATTGAAATATTAACCTTATTTAAGATTTGTTTAGCAAGTGCTCCCGCCATTACGAATCCTGCTGTAATTCTTCCAGAGAATCTCCCAGAACCGCGATAATCGGCGAAACCACCAAATTTCTGCGAAATAACATAATCCACTTGAGATGGTCTAAGCAAATCTTTAAATCGCTCATATTTTGAAGAATCTACATCCTCATTTCTGACTATCAGACAAATTGGAGCACCTGTCGTTTTATTATTAAAAATTCCCGATAAGACTTCGGCTTTATCTAATTCTGCTCGAGATGTTGTTAAATGAGATTGTCCAGGTCTTCTTTTATCTAATTCTCTTTGAATAATATCTAAATCAAATTCTAACCCAGCAGGTGCTCCATCAATAATAACACCTACTAACATACCATGACTTTCTCCAAACGAAGTGATTTTAAAAATCTTTCCAAATGTGTTATCTCCCAATATTATCATCTCAGCTATAAAAATTAAAGGATACAATCAATTATACGATATAATTAATATATTAAGAGTCGTTTTCACTTATTATTTTTTATGAATCTTTAAGTTATAAAAAAATAAAGTTATAATCGAGGTTTTCTTTTATTTTTATTTAGTAACTAATAGTTTTAAATGTTGAAATATCCCAAATGAAACTTCGAATATCCCCTACAACGAGACTTCAAGGTGAAATTATTGCGCCACCTTCTAAAAGCTATTCTCATCGTGCTTTTATAGCTGCGAGCCTTGCTGAAGGGGTATCAATAATTAAAAACCCTTTAACTTCTGGTGATGTTAAGGTTACTATAGATTTTTTAAAGTCTTTGGGCCATAGAATTACGAAGGTATCAAATAATACATACATGGTTAAGAGATATGAGGGTTTAATTAAACAAATTAATCCATTATTCGACTGCAAAAATTCAGGTACTTCTATTAGGATCTTTAGCGCGTTAGCTATGGTAATTAAAGGTGGTCTTTCTTTTTCGGGTGAATTTATTAAAAGAAAGAGACCACTTCTTCCATTATTAAATGCTTTGGAAAATATTGGCGGTAGCTATGACTTAACTGAAGAAATGTTAACTATCAAGCGAAAAAATAAAAAATGTAGTACAATAAAAATTCAAGGAGATATTAGCTCTCAGTTTGTTACAGCTCTATTGATGGTATGCCCATTGTTAATTTGTAAAAAAAGAGATTATATTACAGTTGAAATTACATCTCCTCTTATTTCCTATCCATACATAAATATAACTTTAGATGTTTTAAACTCATTTGGAATTAACATTCAAGAAAGTTTAGACGAACTGAAGGTTGGTAAATACCTAATCACATGTGGGCAGAAATATAGAGCCCAAACTTACGAAATACCTGGTGATTTTTCCTCTATTTCTTTTATTATAGCTGCGGCTATACTATCTCCCGAAGACTCTAAGATAATTATAACCAATCTTAATTTTGACAAACCTCAAGGGGATCAAAAAATAATTAAGATTTTACAAGAGATGGGAGCAAATATCGAAGTTAATCGAGAAAAAAATTCTATTACTGTTATTGGAAATCTAAAAAAAAATCCATTAATTGGTTTGGACATTGATATCCGTGAAAATCCCGACTTATTCCCTATATTATCAATTATTGGCGCATTTGCTAACGGTAAGACCAAATTATATAACGCTTCAGGTCTAAGAGATAAAGAAAGCGATAGAATATTGATAATTGCAAGAGAATTAGGTAAAATGGGAGTTGTAGTAGAAGAAAAAGAAGATAAACTTACTATTTATCATTGTGATCACTTAAAAGGTGCTAACATAAATCACGAAAAAGATCACAGAGTTGCTATGGCGCTTACCGTTGCGTGTTTATATGCTGAAGGTTTTTCTCAGATAATGGATATCGAAATTGTGAAGGATTCTTATCCAAATTTTATTGAAGATATTAAAAAATTAGGCGCAAAAGTAGAATTAAAATAAATTATAAAACAAATTGTAAATTATCTGAATGATTTTTGCCTTCGAGCGCGAGCTTTTTTTCCTCCGAAATGCTTTGGTTCGGTTCTCCTTGAATCTCCTGAGAGTAAAGATACGTCATACTCTCTAAATGTTTTTTCAATAGTTTTTGTTCCAATAAATTTATTTATGGATTTAGCAATAGCAATACGGACGGCATCTGTTTGACCCATTGTCCCTCCACCCTTTACGCGTATAGTGATATCACATTTTTCTAACTTGGGATGATCGATAACTTCGAAAACTTCTTGGATTCTCATTCTAGCAATATCAGGTTCATAGTTTTTTAAAGGGACGTTATTAATTTTTACCTGTCCTTTCGCAGGATATTTTAATACGGCTCGAGCGATCGCCGTTTTTCTTTTACCCGAAGATTGAATTATTTTTGTTCTTTCAGACATAATATTTAAGCCTCAATTTGTGTATCTTTCCATCCAATTCGAGAGCAAAGGTTTTCTAATGTAATAAATTTGTTATAGTAAGAGAGTCTTTGCTTATCCGCATTAGCTATCTCTGTAGGAATTAACTTTTGATATCTGTTCTGGAAGCGGTGTGGAATAGCTCCGATATATATATGAACCCTTTTAAGAGCGTCTTTACCTCGGATTTTCTTTGTTGGTAGCATTTTTTTAATTATATTTTTCATAAAAGTATCAGGTCGCCTTGGCCAGAAGGGTCCTCTTCTAGGATTTGTAGCAGTGCTAATGTTGAGCTTAGTTAAATATTTTTCATGAATATTTCGTTTAGTACCACTAATTATTGCTTCTTTAGCATTAATTATAACAATTCTCTCACCTAATAGCGCTTTTTTAGCTACCTGACTACAAAACCTTCCTAAAATCTTGTTTTTCGCGTCTATTAACAGATATTCTTGCATTTATATCTCTCTCGTTTTTAATTATCAGTAAAATACCTGTACTTCTTTTCCTTCAGGATTTTGTTCAAGCAATTCTTCAATTGATAAGAGTTTGCTCCCTGAAATTTCAATTTTTTTTCGAGCTGGTTTAGAACAATCTAAACACGCAATAGTTAATTTATGGTCTAAATCGCCAAGTGCCAATACTTTACCTGGAACCACTATAACATCATTTTCTTTAGTTTTTTTATTGATTCGGTAGAGATTTGCTTCTACTCTATTACTCCTAGGTCCTGATAGCTTTTTTGAGACTTTTTTCCAAATACGCCTTTTTGTCTTCCATAATTCACGAATTAGCCTTCTTACATAATAATTTGAAGGGCCGCTTATACGATGACTCATTTTGTGCTCAATTATTGAAATTTTAGAATGTTAATCTTGAAAATTGCTCAAAACTTAAATATTTTATCGATTAATTTGAAAGTCTTTTCCAATAGTGCTTAGATGAAAGTTAATTTTCTAATTTTCCAAAGGTGCGATTTATTTGTAATTTGAAGGCAAAATTCACTCCATTCTATGAAATCAAATATAAAGAATATTTTTTTAATTCAAAATAGTATGGATTATCTTAACTAAAATAAAACTTTAATAATTAAAGTAGTATAGATTACACATACAATATTAAAATAAGAATGAGAAAGTTATTTAAATATGATCTTTAGCCTTTTTGATGTATTAATATATTCTTGATTGACTATGATTCCATCTCAAGTTCCTCTAATTTTAATACAAACTCATCAGTTTTTTCATTAAAAACCTCGAACACCTTTCTGAATAATACATCAAAAGGTAAAACACCATCGCTCTCTACTGAAAAGATATATACATCTTTCTTTGGAACTACTTTAATCCTGCCATTACTATTTTTCTCACAAGACATACATAAAGTGCAAGATTTCCAATAATCCTCTTTTAGTTTTAAAGAATCATTGTTAGTTAATTCAAATAGCTTTTTGGGGCACATTTTAACTAATTTTTTTTTCTCCTCTAGGTCTTTAAACTCATTTGCATCAAACTCAACTATGGGATAATGTCTGTAAGCCACATTTGATACAGCTTGCCACTTTGCGTGATTTTTAGCGAAACCTAAGATTGCGTAAGCTTCAATAATGATTTTATCGTTCTTATCAATCTTGACAATTGGGATGTATGGATCAACTGGTACGATCTTAGGGTCGTTCGAAATTAAATCACCCGAGTAAATATCTAATGGTGCATTAGTAGTATTTGTAATTTCGCACGTTAAAGAGACTTGGCATAAGGGACATCCATATCCTAAACACTCGCACTCGTGAGGTAGCTTATATACATCTAAATCTGTTTTCAGAGGAATTAAACCAAGTCTATGAGATATGATCTCGTCGTAAAGCGGACTATCATTTCTTAAGATGATTATTTCATCAATTGCCATAACAGGAATCTCACTTAGTAGTATTCTACGTATAGAATTAATCATTTCAGTAGAAACACCTTCTGTTACAAATATTATTTTATGTTCGCTTTTTTTAAGAACATCGAGTTTTAGAGGGCTCATAGTACTAATCTCTCATACTTTTGTAAATACTGTGTAAATACTTGTAGAAATGCGTAATTTAAGATAAATTTTACTATTTAAGTAAAAAAAAGTAAATAAAAGAATTAAAAAAATTTCATGTATTCATGCGCTTTATTTGGAGATTGAAAGCAATACTTAATTTCTTGAAAATCTTTTCTAAACTCCAATACAGCTTGTTTGACTTTCTTAGGATCCTTTTTATCAATCAACAAATCTTTGAAAAATTCTGCGATATCAACCATTTCACTTTTGCCCATTCCAAGACGTGTAACTTCTGAAGTTCCTAACCTTAAACCACCTGGGTTTTGATAGTGTCGTCCTTGTGCGATATCCCAAGGTAAGAGGTTTCTATTAATGATGATG
>JAUWHC010000381.1 GCA_030606095.1 Promethearchaeota archaeon
TCTTTCCATATCGAACCCCTATCCCTCCGCAGGATAACTGGGTTTGAAGCCCAGCGTCAGAGACCACTTATCGTATGAGATCGAAATGACCAAATCAAATTCCGACCGCCGGGGGCCAAGTTATTTATTATAGAGATTTATTGTTAATACTTAATATTTATAGATTTAAATGAATTTTATGTTTATTTTAAATTTTCGATATTATCTAATTATTCTATCTTTAATGTCTTCACAATTTATTCGTCGACATCCAGGTGTCATTAAGCCAATATTATAGATTGTGTCAATAAAGTTGACTATAATATGGGATGTCGCACCAAATATGAGGTATTTTTTATTTTCTGCGGATCTGTAATTAAATTTACCAACTCCAATTAGGTCTCCTTTGAGATCGTAAGTCCTTTCTTTGTAGTTTTTTTTATTTGCAAAAAAAGTTATTGGTATTTTTACAACTTCTTCTACTTCGTTTTCTTCTTTTACAATTCTTATATCTTGGTTTATATAGGCTACAAAAGCGGTAATAATAAATCCTTTAGGTGTAAGATGGTCGTCAATAGAGCCCAAAACATTGATACTTGTTTTAGAAACTCCTAGTTCTTCTTCGAGTTCTCTTAACGCCGTATCTAAAAAAGATTTATCATGCACTGGGTCGAATTTTCCTCCGGGAAATGACATTTCTCCCGAATGTTTATCTGTTTTACTTTTGGTTCTTCGAATTAAAACTAAATCATACGGTTTATCCTTGTATGGAAGAATTAGAAAAACGATGGCAGAATTAGTAAAATATTCATGCGACATAGCCAAACGATCTGGAGAATTATAGTCTTTCAGCTTCTTTCTAATAAAGTTCTCATCAAATATGAAATCCATAGATATCAGTATTTTAGATATTGTATTAAATTATTAAAATTTCTTAGTAATTTGGTTTCGATATTTGATATACTCTTTTAAATCTTTTATTTTATCAAGTTTAAATCGCTCCAATCCTAAGTTTGAAAGAGTAAATCCATATAATTCTTCTATAAAAGTAACAATCATGTAAGCCGTTGCGCCCCAAATAGTATATTTTTTGCCATTTTCTTTATTGATGTAATTAAAGTAGAATATAGGAAACTTATTGCCATCAATGTCTACAGCATGTTCTCGAAAACTTTTTTTACTTAAGAAGAAATCGATAGGAATTTTTAATATCTTCTGAACCTCTCTATCCTCTTTAATTAATTTTTGATTTTGATCAATGATTGCTACAAATGGGGTGATAATATACTTCGTCATTGTAGGAAAATCGTCAAGACAACCAAGAATTTTAATATTTTTCCTTGGGACGCCAATTTCTTCTTCAGTTTCTCTTAAAGCGGTGTCTTTTAAGGATTTATCGTTATTAATTTCGAATTTACCTCCTGGAAAAGACATTTCACCTCTATGTCTCGTTCCTCTATTTGAACGATGAATTAATATTAATTCATAGGGTTTTTCTTTGTATGGAACGATAGAAAAAAGTACTGCTGAACTTGTAAAAAAATTGTCTTTAAGAGATATTCTCAAAGGTGAATCGCAGTCATAAAGTTTGCTCTTAATAAGATTTTCATCGAAAATTAAGTTCAAAGAATCCATGAATTTTAGGAAAAATTTTAAGATGGTAATTAATTTAAGATTATAATATTGAATCCTAATAAAATTTTTAGTAAGTGTTAAAATTGAAGTTACCTAAAGAACTTAGAGAGAAAGGAGACCTTAGCGCTACAGCAAGTAAGGGAAAAAGATGTTCAGTGAAAGACTGTGGAGAGATTGCTATAAGATCGCTTTCAGAAAATAAATGGAAAACTTATGTTGAGAAAGCAAATTTAATAATTATTGAAAACAGGCAACATAAAATTTTCCTCTGTAAGAAACATTATAAAGACGCGAATAAATATAGAAAATCCCAAGAAAAGGTATACCAGAAGAAGGGTTTTTTAGAAAATTCCGCTGCTTTAGGTAAAGGGAAACGTTGGGATTAACTTAGCCTAAACCGTTTTTATGTAATAAGATTCATTTGTTCGTAAAGAGAATTAATGCTAAGATAATCGCTATTTATGAGCCCAACTGTCAGCAGAGATAAAGCTATAATAAAAATTATAAGACCAATTAGTTTTTTTCTCATATTAATCAAAAATTATAATGTTTGAAATAAATTAAAAATTTAGGTTTACATTATTTAGTAAGACTTACTAAAGTCTCAATTTTTATGCCAATCTTCTTAAGTTTTAAATCAAAATCTTTGCTTTTAGCTTTAAAATCGTCTTCAGAAATTTCTTTTGCGGAAAATCGTCCTTTATTTAAGTTTCTCTCCGATTGGAGTTCAGTTTTTTCCATTTTTAATTCTTTAATCCAATGTTTCATTCCTTCGGTTAAATCTTTTTTTTCCGTTTCGAGGTCCTTTTTTTCTTGGTTGTACTTTTCTCGTAGCTTTTCAAACGATTCTTTATCGACTTTATGTAATTTAAATTCTTTTGACAGGTTTTTTAATTGAAAGATTTTCTTTTCAATATCGTCTTGAATTCTCTGAACAATAAAAGGTTTCTCCAATTTTTGCTCTAATTCGCCTTCTTTTTGCTTTAGTTCAGTTATTAAAGTTTTAATCGCTTCGAGTTTTATATTAACAGTTTTTTTATATTCTGGATCTACATCGTATCGGGGATCTTTTACAGATTTTTGAAGTTCTTTTAATTTTTCAATCAATATCTGTTTATTTAATTGAGTATCATTATATTCTATGTTCAAGATCATTTGTTCCTTAACTTCAAAAGGTAAAGCTTTCTCTACAATTTCTTTTTCGTCTTTTTTTCCTTTTTTCTTTTTTTCCTTTTTTCCAGATTTTTCGGGTTTTCCAGATAATTCTTCGACATCTTCTTCTATAATAATTTCCCCCGCGGGTTCTTCCCTAAGCTTTTTCTTGTCTTTAACGAATTCTTTTGCTTTCTCGACCTCGGTTTTTTCTGGCTTTTTTACGCCTGCAAGAACTGGCTTCCCACAGATTATACAAAATTTATCTTCACTTTTTAACGGATTGCCGCAATATACACAATATTTAGCCATTTAACTTCTCACTTCTCGGTTTGATTTAAAATAAGATATAATAAAATGATACTGTATTTATAATTAAATTTTATTGGAGTCCAATAATTACAGTTATTTCTCTGATTTATTAAAATAAATTATTGATT
>JAUWHC010000061.1 GCA_030606095.1 Promethearchaeota archaeon
AAAAAGTTAACTAAAATACCGGCAAACGTAATAACATCATTAGGACTTTTTTTCTCATTATTAACTTTTTTTGGATTTATCTTCCAAAATGTAATTTTTATTATAATTTGTTTATTTCTTGTAGAGTTCTTTGATCAGTTAGATGGGGTAATTGCACGACTTCAAGGACCAACAAAGTTAGGGGCATTTTTAGATTCTACATTAGACCGAATTGGAGATTTCTTTCTTTTTTTTGGAATTATACTTGGTGGCTATACCGATGTGTTTATTGGGTTTATAACACTTGTTGGAGCTTTTTTGACTTCATATACCAGAGCTAAAATTGAAGCTTTAGGCGTACCAAACTTATACGGCGTGGGATTATTGGAGAGAACGGATAGAGTGCTAATTATTTTAATAGGTTCGATTTTGCAAATCTGGTTTCCCACTGCTATCTGGTGGACCATGATTTTTCTCGCTATTGGGACTAATATTACAGCAATCCAACGAATTGTTTACGCTATTAAGAAGTTTTCAAAAAAAGAATAATAAATGAGCATTTCTAAATAGAGCATATTTAAATAAATCTCTTGTTATATTCTATTAAATTATTAAATTAAATATTTTTTATCAAGTGAGCAATTATGATTGTCTCTGAGATAAACATCAAACTCACGGTTTTGGGGCTTTGGGGTGTTGGTAAAACCTCAATAGTGAATAGTTTTGTAGGTAAAGACTTTCCCTCGATGTACATCCCAACCATAGGGTCAAATATTGCAAGAAAGGAGTACAAGTTAAAAGATGTTCATATTAGATTGAATATATGGGACATTGGGGGTCAACGAAGTTTTAATCCGTTAAATCCTGTATCTTTCAGTAATTTAGACGCTGCTTTTTTAATTTTTGACTTAAGTAACCCTAAAGAAACGTTACAAGAAATCAAAAAAACATATTTAAAAAATTTATCAGATTTTTCCACTGACTGTATCACCTATTTAATAGGAAACAAATCAGATTTGATAAAACCAGAAGAATTTGAAATTCTATTAAATAACATTCGCCAATATCAGATTGAAGGCTATCCTATTATTTTCGTGTCAGCAAAGTCTCAGAATAATCTCTCTGGTGCTTTTTCTCTTATTATATTAGACTTTTTAAAAAGATTGGAAAAAGAAAGCAGAGATATGCAATTCAAAGGTGTTTGCGAGGAATTTTTACATTTAATTAGGAAAACCGAAGAAGATTTAGATGATTTAATAATTAATTTGGAAGAGAATGATTCAAGCACGCTCTATAATAAAATAACTCCAAAAATTATAAAGAAAAGTGTAAAATCATTTGAGATTGAAGAGATTCCTTTTAATGAAATTAAAGATCTTAAAAAAATAAAAGAAAGCGACATAAATCGAAATTTGATTAAAGAAAGTATTATTGATGCGTTTAGTAATAGTCTAGTAATGATTTCTGACCTTATTACTAATTTAAAAGAAACTCCAATTGATTCTCTCATTACTAATATCGATAATACTTTAGAAGATTTATCAAATATGAAGAATGATTTCGATTTAAAATTAAATTCGATTTTGGACTTAAATTCTTTCGATAAAGACAACGAAGAAGAATAAAAAAAATAAAAAAAATAAAGGTGGTTAAAATTCCCAAAAAAGATAAAATTGAAGAAATTACGCCCAAAAATTTTCAAAAATTACTTAATCAGAATAATAAACTAGAGAACGAGATTAATCTTCTAAAAGAAGAGATCTCAAAGATAAAAAATGAAATTTTATCTAGCCAAGAAAGAATTGAACAAACCATAAAAACTCAAGAAGAAATCATTATGGATATGATTAAAAAATTTAACGATGAGTTGTTAAAAAATAAATCCAAAATGAACGAAGAGATTGAAAAAATTAAAACACAGCAAGATGTTCTAAGAATTTCATACACTATTAACGAAAAAAAACTGATGGATAAGATTGATACTTCTATAGTTAAAATTGTCAATAAACAAATTGACGGAAAAGAAAGCGAAGTACTCATGAAAATATGGATAAATGAATTAAAGGAAATTATCGAAAATTTTGATAAATTAAAAAAATTGAAACCTAAAGAATTCTCAATACAATTAAATGAAATCTCAGATGTAATTGAGATTTTTAAACAAAAAATCCAAGGATAACAAAAATAAAGTATTATTGTTATTAAATTACATAAGCTTAGTTTCTCAACCTAGGAGGAGGTACAAAGACTCTCCTCATACCTTCTAAAAGCGAAATTGCGTCTTCTGGACAAAAATGAGCGCAAACTCCACATCCAATGCAGAATTCGGATTTAATTCGTGCGATATTATTTTCGTCCAATTCAACAGCATCTACAGAGCAATATTCTACGCATGTTCCGCATCCTTTGCATAAATCTTCGTTTACCTGTGCTAGATAATTGGTTGAATTAATCATAGCGGCTAGCCCCAATTTCCACCATTCAATTGTCCCACAACAATCGTTACAACAATTACATATGCTAGTTTCGTCTTTGTTTATATCGGAATGTGGATGAAAGGCTTTATGCACTAATCCATCTTCCTCAGATGCTTTCATTATTTTCAGCGCTTCTTCTTTTGATACAAAACGAGCAAAGCCTTGCTCAGTTACATATTTTGCCGATTTCCCGAAAGTAAAGCAGTTTTCTCTAAGATCTGTTTGCTTACATGGTTTTCCTAATAGATCTCTGTGGTGCCTACAAAAACAATGCCCTACTGCTATAACATCATATTTCTCAATGATTTCCTCGATTTTTTGTTTTGGTAAAATTATTTCTTCAGGAACTTCTATAGCTTCATTGATGGAGATGTTTATTTCAGCTCCCTGAACGCTTTTGTTTAGATTCGGTACTGTTCTATCTAACGGAAGCATTTTTTCAAAAACGGGTAAGATTGTATCATAATTTTCTTGAATAAAATCCGCTATTTCGTCAAAATAGACTTCAAACATTTTTGCTATTTTCTTTTCGGTTTCAGAAAATTCGATTTTTTTCATAAAAATATATTCGAAAACGCCAACCATTACTATTGGCATTAATCTATAGATCATTAAACCTTTTGAGCTCGGCTGATTAAAAATAAATCCTTTTTTGGCTAAAGGATTAATAAACGACAAGATTTGAGCTTCCGACAGTTTACTACTCTTTATTAACTGTTCCATCGTCTGTGAGGTTTTTCTCTTAAAAGCGTTGATAAATTCTAATTCTTCCTCTGAAAGGAGTAATTTTAAAATTTCAATCAACATATCGTTAACCGGGAAAGGGAGCGAACCTGCTTTTATAATGATATTTGCTGCTTTTTTATATTTTTCCTCTGACATTTTTATCAATGCAAATTAAAGTATTATTTTATAATTAATTCGATAATGATCCTTATAATATTAATCTTAATTAATAAAACTCGAGCTAACATTTTGGCAAATAAACTCAAAATATTAGGCAAAAATTAAATCATTTAAGCATGAAAGAAAATGAAAATTATAAAAATCATTGAAACATTCTTTTTTTCTTCAAAGTTTATATGTTTCAAAAACGAAAAAAGATTATTAATTAGGAATTTATAGGGATAAAAAATGGAAGAATTTTCAAAAAAACCAAATTATGCTTCTAAAGAAGAAATTAATGAAGCTATTGGAAAAATATTATGGGGCAAGGATGGTAAACCTTTTACGATGAAGCGTGTTATTTTTGCTTTCCTGAAAAAGAAAAGGGGAGGTAAAAAATAATGGGTTCTAAAGAGGACCTTTTCCAAGCTGTTATAGAATTAGAAGAAGAAAAGTCCTATACGCTTGTAAAAAAAGCCCTAGACGAAGGAGTCAATCCAAAAGAGATCATCGATATATTACGCAAAGGAGTGGAAATTATAGGAGAAAGATTTAATAAAAAAGAATATTTTTTAACTGAATTAGTTATGGCTGGCGAAATTTTCCAGCAATCCGCTAAAATTCTTGAAACGGCAATGAAAGAAGAATCCGAAACGAGTGAGAGTTTGGGAGTAGTTGTAATAGGAACAGTTAAAGGCGATGTTCACGATATTGGAAAGAATATTTTCGTAACTCTTTTACAAGCTGCTGGTTGTGAAGTTCATGACTTAGGAGTTGATATACCTGCCGAAGAATTTATAACCAAGGTTAAAGAAACTAAGGCAAATATAGTTGCCTATTCAGGGCTATTAACAGTAGCTTTAGATTCAATGAAAGAAACAACTGAAGCTTTAAAATCGGCTGGATTGAGAGAGGATGTAAAAATTATTATTGGTGGATTACCCGTTGATGAGATGTGGATGATTGAAGTGGGAGCTGATGCTTATACCGATAACGCATTTAATGGCATAAATATAGTCACTAATTGGCTAAAGGAGGGATAAGAATGGAGCCCATTAAAGAGGAATCTATGACTTCGGTTGAAAGGGCATTAACTGCGATGGCTTTAAAAGAGCCCGATAGAGTTCCCGTCTGGCCCATGATGGATTTCCTTCCCGCTACCTATTACGATGTTACAGCTCAAGAAATGATTGAGGATCCAGACAAATCACAAAAAGCTTACGAATGGATATATCACAAGTTAGGTGGTTATGACATTGCGATGGCTGGTGGTGCAATGTATTTGCAATATTTTAATCCCTTTCCTGACATATTTTCAGCGTTTTATCTTGACTGGAGATTACCGGGACGAATGTTGGGTAAAAATCAATTTCCTCAACTAGTTGAAGAAAGCCTTAATAATCCTTTTATAACAGTAAAGGATTACGATAAAATTATTGAAAAAGGAATGTTGTGGCTGGCTAATTTCAAAAGAGCTAGTTTAAAAGATATGAAGAAATTGGGTAAAATAGGAGCGAAAGCTACCGAAAATATAGTTAGGTGGTGGACTCATTTTCAAGTTCCTACCTTTGCTGAAGGAGCGGGAACAACTCCATTCGATTTATTATCTGTCTTTCGAGGTTCTACTAATTTTATGAAAGATATTTATCGATTCCCCGATAAAATAAAAGAAGTTAGCGATTTCCTGATTGATAACATGATATTAATGGGAGAATATGGTGCAAGGATGTTTGGTGGTAAAACACTCTTAATTGGTGGAGCAAGGGCTAGCTCTGATTTCATTTCAATAAAACATTTTGAAGAGCTTTATTGGCCTTACTTTAAAAAAATGGTGTCAAAATACGTAAACGATGGATTTATAGTTCAAATGCATCTGGATACAGATTGGACAGATCGATTACACTACTTTAAAGAATTACCAAAGGGTAAATTATATCTACATATAGACGAAAGAACAGATATTTTCAAAGCTAAAGAAATTCTTGGTGATAATATATGCATTCAAGGAAACCTCAAACCTTCATTATTTAAGTTAGGAACACCCGCTATGATCGAAAAACAAACAAAAGAAATCATTGAGAAATGCGCCGAAGGAGGAGGGCTACTTGTTGGAGCCGAGATTCCTGACGACGCAAAACTCGAAAATGTAAAAGCAATGATTGATACATGCAAGACATATGGAGTATATAGAAAATAAATTGTTTAATTTTAATCTCTTTTAATTTTAATTTTTTAATTTAATATTTATATATAAAAATTGGGCTATAAATTCTATATATAGTAATATTTATTTAAGATCTATAAGGAGAAATATTAATTTTTAAAAATGATTTAAAATAACAAAAATAAACAAATATTCAAATTATCTATACAAAATTAAAAGAAAAGGATTATAAAAATGTCAGAATCAGATTTTAATATTAGTTTAAAAGGTAATGCAGACGCAGTTTATGCGAGTTTAGGTAGACGTAAAGAATTCTATATCACCGTACATAATCTTACTGAAAATTATATGCCTCAAGTAAGAGTAAGGTTATCCGTACCTTCCCAGGTTAGGTTATTAGTGAAATCAGAATGGTATGGTGGAATTGCAAAGCATTATAGCAAAAATCGTCTATTTACAATATTAGTTAAAGAAAATGGAGTTTATGATTTAACTGCTACACTTACGACTAAGAGAGGGCACAATATCACATTCCCATTTATAGTTCAAGTTGGAACGACTCAAACACCTACAAAAACTATATCATTAGTTTCTAAACCAATTATTGATAAACCTATTTCCAATGTGAATTGTCCTTATTGTCATACTGAAATAAATGACGATGCTAAATTTTGTCCTCACTGTGGATCAAATGTAGAAGAAAAATTAATAGAAATTCAGGAAAAAAAATTAGCTAAGCATTGCCCAAATTGTGGAATAGAACTGCATCAAGAAGCAAAATTTTGTGCAAGCTGTGGTCAAAAAGTTTAATGATGTAATCAAATAGTAACATTTTTTCTTAAGAAATATTTCTATTTATGGAAATCTTAACACTTATGAACAGCATATCTAATTCAAATTAGTTCAATTAGAAATCTTTGATTTTCTTTAATAGAAATTGTTTCTAAAAGAGAAATTTCTATACCTGAATTTTTGTGTATTAATTTTGCGTTTATTATATTATCCTCCTTTTCAGGGCTTAATATTTTGCAATATATGATTTTATCAGGATTGAGTTTTTCTATAGATTTCAAGAGAACTGATTTAAGATTGAGGTTTCCATAAGAGACACTTATAGAAAAATTTAATCTTTTTTCACTTAGTTCTTGATTCACCTTACCCCAAGCAGTATTAATAATAAAAAACGATTGAAAATTTGATGGATTTATTCTTGGTGCGAGTAATAATTGTTTAAGTTCCACAGAATAAGAAATCCCCGTTAACGCGTGAAGTAAAGTCCACGATGACATTGGTCTTACGTAATGATCGCCGCATTCCACTTCATTCCAAGGACTTCTATGTGAACCATCGTATCTTTTTCTAATCGAATTTATAATCGTTAAACCTTCATCAATACGGTTTGTATAAATACATAGTGCAGCAATTTCATATTCAATTCCCGTCCAAACTTCATCTGTGTAATAAGTTGGAACTGTAGGTTTATTTCCATAAGGCCAAGTGCAATTTAATAATCCAGAGTCCGTAGATGATGCGAATATTCTTGGAGTTTGGGTTATTCCTTCAAATGATTCTTTAAAATTATATTTCACTATAGACTCTATTGCCTTATCTACATGTTCAGCGGGTAAGATATATCCAAAACCTAAGTGAAATGCCCACCATTGGCCAATTAATTGGTCAGAGAAACAGCCAATTCCATATTGATATTCCTTTATTTTATTTTTGTCATATTTTTGAATGTAATATTCTCCATTCCAACATTCTTTATCAAGATAATTGCGACCAGAATCAAATATGCCCTTACATTTTTTAGCCCAATCTTGTAAATTTAATTTTGTAGCAATTTGTTCACAGGCAAGAAGTGCTACTAAATAAAGCGATCCAATAAAAGTATTAACACCATAAAGAGAACAATCGTAAGTATTAGGTTGAGCACAAGAAATTATGCCATCTAAATTATTGTCGTAATCTTTAAATATATATTCCATTAGTTTTTGAACATTAGGCCAAGATTCCTCGAGGAATTTTAAATCGCCAGTGATTAGAAAATCTCGATAAACCTTTAAAATCATTCCAAACATTCCGTCTATAGCAGGAGGAATATCCCCACGGTCAGGGATCATCCCAAATTGTGGTAAATATAATGGAATAACAGCGCGGTGAGGTAAGTATCCCAATTTATGCTGTACTTTAAACTCTGTGACTCGCATTGTTCTTTCAAGGGTTGGAAACAGATGTGCTAAGCTAAATTCATAATTCCAAACATGTGTACAATTTAATGGGCAACTTCCTCCAAATTTTTTGCCAGTAGAAACTCCGTTGCATCCTTCAAACCCATAAAAAGACCCATCCCTTATCCATAAGCAAGTTGGACTCCTAATTGTCGAAAGTGTTGCAGAAATCGAAGTCAATACTTCGGGAGGAAGTGTACTATAAAAAAAATCTTTATGAAACCTAAATGTGTTGTCTAATAGAGATGACCAATTATTTCTCACATATTCAATAACTTCTATTGAATTATAAAACCTTTCGCTATATTGATTTCCAATCCAAAATTCCGTTTTCGTATCAAAAAATAAAGCTCTATTCAAACGCCAATCCATGAAGCGATTTGGAAAGTTCCAAGCCAAATAAAATGTGATTACTGCATTTTCATCGGGTTTTAAGATTTTTTTCGATGCAAGGCTTCCTGTATATGTTTTTCCGATTTGACTCATGTCATCCTCACTTGGTTCTACCAAAATACCTTTTTGCGAAAATTGAGACCAGAAATTCTCCAAATCTTCCCATTGAGTTGATACCATAGCATCAGATTGATCAATAGCTAGTGTTATGTCACCGTATCGTTTATCGTTTTTAAGAAGTAATTTTGATTTCATATGAATAGCATTCCAATTACCCACATGCTTGTGAAGGTTCAAATTACCCCCAAATAGAGGGTTAGAATCACCCCTTAATGTTTTTAGTCCATCCCATCCAATAAAATTTAATAAATTTCCCAAAACAATTACTTCTATATTCTCTCTAGTAATGTTTTTAACTTGAAATTGAAAAATTATTACTGGTAATCCAGAATTCTTTGGATCTAAAGGTATAAACGGATTAAATGCTATCAAATTAATCTCAATTGGAAGCAGAGCATCCTTAAATTGCAAAAATGAAATGGGGTATTCGCCATCAAATCGAATGTTCTCAACTTCAGATAGCTCATCAAATAATTTTTTCATTTCTTTACTTATTATATGATCCCCAATCGACTTAGCCGGGATAAAATTAGGTTCTTTATGAGGTTTGGAACTAATCAATGCGCGTGTTATTATCTTTCCATCTGAATCATTTAATTCATGTGTTCTGATAGCAAAAAAACAATTTGGTACAAACGAGCGATGATTTATATTATTATTAATTTGCCATTGCTTTAAAAGACCATCTCCACCAACAGCAATAGATCCCGTCCCGATCCCTCCTAAAGGCATAGCTAAACATCTTAGGTTTTTTCCAGTTGAGGTAAGAATCCCTTTTGGTTTCATGATTATACTATTAATCTTTAATATTCCATATTATTGTTTCTATGATACTGAAATATAATCATTGATTAATAATTATTTTAAAATTGATATGAAACAATTTAAATTAAATTATAATATGTTTATACACAATAGAAATTTATTTTATTTTAATTGATGAAAAATGGTTAATTGTTTAATTATCGGCCACGGTGCCAGAGAACACGTAATAGGAGAAGCTTTAGTTCGTAGCGGAGCAAGTTTATATGCTTTTATGAGTTCTAAAAACGCAGGCTTAGAGGATTTAAGCCAAGGTAGAATTAAAGTTCATTCTGAAATGGATTTTCAAGAAATTATTGATTATTGTAAATTAAATAGCATTGATATCGTTGTTGTTGGTCCAGAGGCACCTTTGGTTGTCGGAATCGTTGATGCTATAGAAAAAAATGGAATTCCTTGTATTGGACCCAGAATCGAGGCTGCTCAACTAGAAGGCTCCAAAATCTTTACTAGAAGACTTTTGGAAAAGTATAAAATCAGTTCAAATATAAAGAGTAAAGAATTTGACTCCATGGAAAATGTAGAAATTTATATTAAAGAATTAGGCATAAATAACATCGTTGTTAAGCCAGATGGTCTAACTGGAGGAAAAGGTGTAAAAGTCTATGGTGACCATCTTTTTTCGAAACAAGATATTTTAGATTATTGTCAAACATTAGTTAAACAAAAATCGCCATTTATAATTGAACAAAAAATCGAAGGAGAAGAATTCACTCTTCAGACGTTTGTTGACGGGAAAACTGTCGTTGGTACTCCTTTAGTTCAAGATCATAAGAGAGCTTACGAAGACGATACTGGCCCAAATACGGGAGGTATGGGAAGTTACTCTATGGAGAACCATCTAATGCCATTTATCACTCAAAATGATGTGGATGAAGCTCTTGAAGATATGAAGAAAGTTGTTGCTGCAGTTAAGGCAGAGACGGGCGTTGAATATAAAGGGTTTTTGTACGGAGGCTACATGAAAACGGTAGATGGTATTAAATTAATTGAATTTAATTCTAGGTTAGGAGATCCTGAAGCAATGAATGTACTGCCTATATTAAAAAC
>JAUWHC010000282.1 GCA_030606095.1 Promethearchaeota archaeon
TTACTTTACCTTTGTAATCCATAAACGTCCCTAAACCAATATTAACGGATGACTCATTTTTTGGGAAATACCAAATATAACCTCCCGGTGCTTTTTCGCTATTTAACATTAGTGAAATATATTCAGGATCTTTGACTTTTAGATCTTGAGGGGAGAACTTTACAATTTCCCTGTAACAAAGAATGCAATCTTCCTTTAAAATCTCTTTCTCAATTAAAGCGCTATTTACCTTCTTTCTAATTGGAGAATAAAATCCAGAGGCATCAATTACAAGTTTGGATTTCAAATCTATTTTATCGCCATTTTTTAGCTTTACTTTTACCCCAGCAACAAAATTATTGTTATATAATAAGTCTAAGACCATAGTCTTATCCATAAACTGCTCTACGCCGGCATCTAACGCTTCGTTAAGTAATCTTTGCCCAAATTCTATTCTATTAACAATATAACCCGCTTGTTTTGAATCTGTTAAATCGATACATTTTTTTAGGTCAGGGGAATATAATTTTGCGCCTTTGATACGACACGAAAGCTCTTCTCCTTTTGGATGGTTAATACTTAAAAAATCAAAAACATCTGTTCCAACAGCGTCTCCGCAAATTTTATCACCGATTTTATTTTTTTCCTTCCTGTCGATAAGGCAAACTTTTAAACCTTTCTCAGCAACAAACCGAGCTGCTGTACTACCTCCCGTTCCCGCTCCAACTACGATTACATCAAAAAAATTCTTTAAATTTTCCATTTTGATTTTCTTTATTTTTTAGGTGATAACAATAGCTCTAATGATAATAAAAAATAAAAAGTTAGATTTAAGATTAAATTAATGTTATTAGAAAAATAGTTAGCGTTGTAAAAATTGGTACTGTCAGATCGTCATAAGTACTAGGAGAAGCTAACTCTATTATTGTTGCTAAAGCACTGGTAATTAGTGAATATAGAAGAGCAACTTCTAATGTAAGATGTATTTGTGTTATTGGATTTGAAACTCCTAAAAATGTAAAAGCAATGAAACAAAGCACAAATCCACTGATAAAAAATACTAACGAGCCTTCCAAAGTCCTCGTAGTGCTAAGCCACGGAATTTTTATTTTTATTTTTCCATATTTTTTGCCAACTACCGATGCAAGGGTATCTGAAATAATCATTAATAAGATTCCAGCAATTGGAAAATATAACTGCTCTGGGGCTATGATGACAAAAATTGTGACCAATATTAAGATTGACAAACAGTAATTAAATGGCCCCATTAACCTGCCTACTTTTTCTTCTGCTTCTTCTCCTATAGCATCGTATAAATCTTTTAATTGCTTGACTTTACTTTTTTTTGAACTTAAAAAAGTTAAAATCGTCATTGAGCCTGCCATAATTACTGCCCACCAAGGCCAAGTAAAATATGGACACGCGAATACGCTTAAACCAGCAAATAAATGTACCGATTTACGAGCTTGGAATTTAGTTATCTTATCTCTCTTCTTCAATTGAACAGGTATTAAAATAGTTGCAAAAACATAGCTAAATGTTAATAATAATACCAGTAAATCTAATAAAATATCCATAGAAAGTCGATTCTTTTAATAGTTATTATTAATAAACCAGAGAAAGCTTTATTTATTAAAAACAAAATCACACTCATTCGAATATTAAGTGTTACAATCTTTTTTTTTTATAAAGAGTTATTTTTAATTCTACATTTTTACTTATATAATAAATTATTAAGGGATAATTGATATGAACGAGATTTACTCAAAAGAACAACTCCAAAAATTACCGTTTATGGATAGCAACATTAATTTGGAAAATCGGGTAGAAGATTTATTAGGTAGATTAACGCTTGAGGAAAAATTTAAGTTATGCTCTGGAAGATTGATGTGGCATACTAAACCTATAAAGAGGTTAGGAATCAAACCATTTACGATGTACGATGGTCCTCACGGTGTTCGACCCGACACTGTGGGTGAAACAAAGTGTACCTATTTTCCTTCAGGTATTTGTAGGGCAGCAACATGGAGTCCTAAACTATCTCACGAATTTGGAAAAGCTGTAGCTGAAGAAGTTCGTGAAGTTGGTGCCCATATGCTTCTAGCTCCTGGTATCAATATTCAAAGAACTCCAATGAATGGAAGGACTTTTGAGTATCAAACAGAGGACCCTCATTTAAATAAAGTTCTTGCTGTTGCTACCGTGAAAGGAATTCAAAGCCAAAAAATTGCGGCGTGTGTAAAACACTTCATATGTAACAATCAAGAAACAAATAGATTCACAGTGAGTTCCGAAGTGAGCGAACGGGCGCTCCAAGAAATATATTTACCCGCTTTTAAGGCGACCGTTCAAGAAGCTGATGCGTGGTCCTTCATGACTTGTTATAATAAGGTAAATGGAATTTACGGATCAGAGAATTATAATTTATTAAGAGAAAGATTGATGGAACAATGGGGCTTTAGAGGATTTACAGTTTCAGATTGGAATGCCACAGCCAATACAAGTACAGAGAGTTGTGTTACAGCAGGGTTATCTCTCGAAATGCCTACAGCAAAAAAATACAATAAAAGAAATATGAAAAAAGCCTTTCAAGAAGGTAAATTCACAGAAGACTCATTAAACGATAATGTCAAGAGATTACTAAGGGTTATGTTTTTAGTTGGATTATATGACGCTGATAATACGCTCCCTCGCGGTAGTAGAAATACCCTTGAACATCAAGTAATAGCTCGCAAGATAGCCGAAGAAGGGATCGTACTTTTGAAAAACGAGGAAGCTTTACTACCCTTAGATATTAATACAATAAAAAAGTTAGCTGTTATTGGGCCAAATGCGAACTTTAAAATAGTAGAAGGTGGAATATTATCTGGGGGCGGTAGCTCAGAAAATTATCCTCCATACGAGATTACCCCTCTTGAGGGCTTAAAGCAGAAATGTAAGGATAAAGTGGAAATTATAGATACACCTTCAAAAGCAGATGTAACGATAATTTTCGCTGGACTCAATCACGATCCAGGTATGGATGCTGAAGGTGTAGATAAGAACGCGTTTGAATTGCCTTTAGATCAAATTGAATTAATTAATAAAACAGTAAGGGAAAATCCCAAAACGATCGTAGTACTGATCAATGGAAGCCCTATAGCCATGGAAGATTGGATCGATAACGTTCCTTCTGTTATTGAAGCTTGGTACGGAGGAATGGAGGCTGGAAACGCTATAGCGAACGTTTTATTTGGTGATGTGACCCCTTCTGGAAAACTCACTATGACGTTTCCAAAAAAACTTTCAGATTCATCCGCCCATGTATCAAAGAGAACTTTCCCTGGGGATGATAAGGTTTTTTACGATGAGGGAATTTTTGTTGGATATCGACATTTTGACATAAAAGATATTGAGCCGCTCTTTCCTTTTGGTTATGGGTTATCTTATACTACTTTCGTCTATAAAAATTTGAAAATGAATAAATCTAAATTAAGGAAAGATGACACACTTATAGTGTCTGTTGACATCGTTAACTCTGGTAAACGCTCGGGAGCAGAAGTTGTACAACTATATGTTCAAGATATAGAATCTAGCGTAGAGAGACCATTAAAAGAATTAAAAGGATTTAAAAAAGTATATCTTAGTCCGGGGGGAAAAACTACAGTTGTATTTGAATTAGGAAAGCGCGATCTTTCTTATTATGATGATGTAAGCGGTAAATGGAAAGTAGAGGAGGGTTTATTTAGCATTTTAATTGGAAGCTCTTCACGAGATATTCGACTTCAATGTAAAATCGAATATATCGGATAAATTTGTATCTTAAAAATTTTCTTTCTATTGCTTTTTTTTCTTTCATATATGTGATTTATTGGGAAAGCTCGTTATTTAATGTGGGGATTTCACTTAACTCTTTATTTAACTTAATGTTTTTTAGAAATAGAAGGCTTATCAAGTAGAAGATACCCATGGATGATAATAAAAATGTAATTATGATTGGATTGTTTTCATTCGGTCCAGAAAGAATAAAGCCTAATATGATTGAAGAGAGCGCTTGACCAATAGATGTAATAAAGGTTAGTGATCCGTAATAAGCTCCTGATAATTTAGAGATTGCTATACTAGTATTTAATTTTCCATCTTTATGAGAGGCTTCATGAACCAATGTAGCACCAATAGGGATGGCAAATAAGGGAAACGCATACATAGATCCTAATACCGTTCCAATTGATAGTATGAAAATAAAAATTTTTAATTCAAAAGAAAGGAACTCTAGCAAAAAGAGAAGTTCTAATAATGAAGCAATTGTCGCAAGTCCGATACATATGAAATATTTTGTTATGAGACTTCTTTTAGTAAGGATTTTTCTCCATATAAAGTACCAGGTAAACTTACTAAAAATAGAGACTATTATATATATAAAAAATTCGCTTTCTTTAAATTTAAGAACA
>JAUWHC010000019.1 GCA_030606095.1 Promethearchaeota archaeon
TTTTTTAATAAATATTGATATAGTATTTTAAATATTAGTTTTTTCTATTTCTATAATAACATATTTTTCTTAGTTTTCGACTTCTGAATAATGTTATATAGAGCACTTTATCACAATTTTTTATAAATGTATAACACAATATTTAAAATGAATATTTTTCATAAATAAATATATCAATTGCGAATAATTATAAAAAATTTTTATAATAATAGTGGTGTGTAAAAATGGGTCGTCGTACAAGGATGAGATATGTAAAAAGTACGCCTAATAATTTTTACTTTCAATCTGAGAGAAGAGACCCATTATTAGTGGATTTTATTGGTTTAACGGTCGCAGAATTCGAAGCAATGCGATTGAAGCATTATATTTCCTTGAATCAAAAGGAATCTGCAGAAAAAATGGGTGTATCTCAACCAACTTTTTCTAGAATTTTGGATAAAGCTCATCAAAATATTACTCAAGCACTTATTGAAGGAAAAGATATACGCGTTTATGGGGGAAATATTAATTTTAAACGGGGTTTTAAGGGCTATGGGTGCCTAAATTGTAATGATGAGTGGGAAGATGAGCTAGCCTCACAAGAACGCAAGACTTTTTGTCCAAAATGTGGATCTGAAAAGATTTATTATTTAGTAAGAGAACCGCTTTAATAATTGCTACTATCGCTAGTTTAAAAAATAATCTTTTTATAACATAACATAGAATTTTAATTAAATTAAGCATTTTTCAATCTGTTTAATTAGCATTAGGTATTACTAAGGGGATTATAAAAAATGGTTAAAGATAGTAAAAAAATTTGGTATAAAGCGACGCGAACGATTGTTAAAGCTGGACAACTTCCTATGGTTGTTAATGATACTCTTCTTGAATTGCTACAACTAATAATGACTGAAGAACAAGCAGATTTCATTGCAATCTTTAAAAAACCTTCTCTTAGTATAAATGAGATAAGAGAAAAAACAACTTTAAGTGACAAGGTCCTAAACCAAACTTTAAACGAATTAATGGATAATGGAATTGTAGTAGGTGTTCCAAGCAAAAGAACGGGGATAATGGTATATCGACTGCTAGGCCCCTTTCCTGGTCTATTTGAAATGCAATTTATGAGAGGTGAATTAGGAGAAAAACAAAAAAAACTTGCTCAACTTTTCAATAAAATGTTTAAAGAAATGAGTAAAGGAACTCAAAGAAACTACGATCACATTGTCGCTCAATTTAAAAATGCACCTCCCATTACTAGAGTCGTTCCTGTTGAACAAGAAATTGAGGATGTACCAGTTGACAAAATTTTACCTTATGAAGAAGCTTCAAAAATAGTCAATAAATATGAGGATATTGCTCTTGTTCATTGCTATTGTCGCCATGAGAAAGATTTATTAGAAGAGCCTTGTAAAGTCACAAATGAAAGATTAAATTGTTTTTTATTAGGAAAAAGTGCACAATTTGCTATAGAACACAAATTTGGAAACCCAATTTCAAAGGAAGAAGCAATAAAAATAATTAATAAGGCATCAGATGAAGGGCTAGTTCATAAAGCGTTTCATATTCATCTTAAACCAGAATTGGATGAAGAAGCTATATGTAATTGTTGTAAATGTTGTTGTGGTATATTTTCTTTGTTTTGGCAAGGTATTGCACCATATCATTGTTATACTAGTTATTTACCAAGAGTGAATGATGACATGTGCATAGGTTGCGGAACTTGTGTAGAGAAATGTCCAATGGAGGCAATTGAATTGGAAGAGGCTATTGCTGTTGTTAACGAAAATAGATGTATAGGGTGTGGTGTATGTGTTCATCATTGTCCCGAGGGAGCAATGGAATTAGAAAGAACTGGAAATAGAGAAGTTTTTGTTCCGCCTCCAAGAATAAAAACAACTTAAAATGAGGGATATTAGATGACTGATAAATTATGGCATCAACTTGCAAGAAACATTTTAAAGACAGGAGGGCCACCTATACCCATTAATGACACCCTTATCGAATTGTTAAAGACATTGATAAACGAAGAGCAATTAAAATTTCTTCTAAAGTTTCGAAAATCTCTTAATCGGGACCAAATTAAATCTAAATTTGATTTAGATGAAGCATCATTAAGCAAAATGCTAAATGAGTTAATGCACATCGGAATAATAACGGCTATACCCAGTAGGACTACTGGTGTGATGGTTTATCGTTTAGTAGCTTTTCTACCAGGATTATTGGAATTTACTCTCATGCGAGGTGAAACGGGAGCAAAACAAAAGAAACTGGCGAAACTATGGGAACAGTTGTTTAAAGACGAAGCAGAAATTACTCGAAAAAACTATGATATTGTAATGAACGCGTTTAAAAACGCGCCTCCTATCGATAGGGTGATCCCTATTGAACAACAAATAGAACCACACGAAGAATTAACATTACCTGAAGAAGAAGTAAGAAAAATCATAGAAAAATTCGATATTATTGGCGTTTCACATTGTTATTGCAGACACTTTAAAGACTTACTAGAAGACCCATGTAAAATTAATGCGCCACGTCAGAACTGTTTAAGTTTTGGCAGAACTGCCAAATTTGCAATAGATCAAAGTTTTGCTAAGCAAATCTCTAAGGAAGAGGCTTTAAAAATATTAAAGGAAGCAGAAGATTTAGGGTTAATTCATAAAACTTTTCATGTAAAAGGAGATCCATTTATGGAAGAGCTCGCAATTTGCAACTGTTGCCGTTGTTGCTGCCAGAACCTTCAGGCTTTTTATAATGGCGCTTCTCCTACTCATACTTATACTTCTTATATCGCACACATTAGTGAAGTTGAATGTGTTGGATGCGGTATGTGTTTAGAATTGTGTCCAATGGATGCAATTGATTTAGAGGAAGCTACTGCTATCGTTAACGAAGAAAGATGTATTGGCTGTGGAGTGTGCGCTAATAATTGTCCTGAAGATGCTATAGAACTGCAACGGACAGGACTTAGGAAAGTGTTTATTCCTGCTCCTAAAGTTTCAACTTCTTAATACTTTTTCTTTACAATTAAAAATTACAGAAAAATTGATGGAAATTATAAATAATTAGCAAAAAAATCAACCACATTGAGCAATCTATTTGTTTTAAGTTCCATTGCTAACCTCACGCATTCTACACTCGCTAATAGAGTTTTATCCGATTCTCTAAAAATCTCGTGTTGAAATGTAATAGACGATGTTCCTATTTTTTTTATCTGAGTTTCGATTATAACATAATCGCCAAACTTAGCTGAACCTTGGTAGGTTATTTCCACTTTTTTAACCCCAAAAACAGTCCCTTCATGTACAGTATCCTCTATTCTTTTTGGAGATAAAAGGTTATTCATAAAACTCACAAATCCATCGTCAAAATAAACCATATAGTTTTTAAAATGGACAATTCCCATCGCATCTGTATCGTTAAATCGTACTTTTACACGAGTGTTATCCTTAACTTTTAAAAGCTTTTCAATTAAATTATCTTTCAATTTTAACACATAAATTATTCATTAGTTTTAATAAAGCGTTTTGATATTGCCAATTGTATAAATCTTTTCTGTTTTAAATACATTTCAAGTATCTCTCTTAACCATTCTGGTTTATAGATTTCATTTTTGCTGTTCATAAAATCGGTGTACCCCGTTCCCCGTTGTAAATAATCAGATGTAGCAACCTTATACCATTTTAGAGGTTTTAATAATTCACCCTCAACCTCAACAGATTTTATTTTACTCAGTGGTTTCCCAGTTGGATTGTAAATTACTCTAACATTATTAGAAATTTGAATATTTCCAAGAAAATTCCCTCTGAAACCACCTCCTGCACCATTACTCAATTGAAATTCTTTGAGTAATGATTTTTCCAAAGTTAATAAAATATCATTTCCTTTAATTTCTATTAGAGTTGGGTTTAATGGTGAAGGGCAAATTTCATGTAGAATTAATTTTGTAATATTTTTATTTTCAATACCATGGTTTAATAGACCACTATTTATTATACCAATATCAGCTTTTAAAAAATCTTTTAATCCATCAGCTAAAAGATTTCCAAGTTCACTCTCCTCTGTAAATGAATGGGATAACATTCTCTTAATTTTAAATAGGCAATGTGACATGTTTTCATGAGCAATTTTAGAACTCTCTGATAATATTTCATTTATTTTTGGATGTTCTTGATAGTTTCTAACTAAAATCAGTTTATTCTTGAAATTGTCAATTACTTTTTCTTCTAAATTATACTCTATAACTAATTCTCCTAAATATTCTCCATATTGACCTGCCTGACAAATTATAGTATTATTTTCTATAATACAATCATCAAGTACCGTATGAGAATGACCACCAATTATAATATCAATATTTGGCATAGCGTTAGCTAGTATTTTATCTTGGTTTATCCCTAAATGAGATATGATAATTAACATATCATATTTACTTTTTTCAATATTAGAAAGCACACGTTTTAATTCTTCAATTGGTTCTCCTATATAGATATTATATAGATTATAAAATTCATTGTATGCGGAAGTTACTCCAATTACTAAAGTTCTTAATTTTCCGACCTCAAAAATAAGATAATCTTTTAATGTATTGAATTTCTCTCCCTTTAAATCATACATATTACAAGTAATTATAGGAAAATTAGAAGTTTTAACCATATTTTCTAAAGTTTCTTTCCCAGAAAAACCCTCTGTATTGCCAACAACTCTTGCATTAAAACCTACTTCGTTTAATAAATCAGAACTGATTTTTCCATTAGTACCTATCGCTTCAATTCGCCAAGGATCATAAAAGTCACCCGCATCAAATATAAGTGTATTTTCCTCTCTCAAATCCTCTATAACAGATGCTATCTTAGCAAATTCCTCAAATCTACTATGAAGATCATTAATATATAATATCTTAAGCTTCATATTGGTCCAAAACCGAGTTTTTAAATATTAAATTAATTATATCAAATTAAATTTTCCCCAATTACACTTGGATGCGGTTTCTTTCCTAATAACTTTAATAAAGTAGGAACGATATCAGTTATTTTGCATTGAGAGATTTCTTTTTTTGGTATCTCTCCAGAGCCACTTATAATTAAAGGAACAATACTACTTTTTCTAAGTCCAATATCATGTAAATAAAGATGATTACTTTTTTTCTTACCATGATTTATATTATAAACTATCTCTCCGCAAGTACTAAGAATTATATCAGCCGCCCTTGGATTCTTAAAGTGTCGAGGTAATAAATCAATGTACATAGGATAATCGATGTGATAAGTAGCAGCCAACCATTCTTGTGTTGAGTGAAATTTATTATCTATTAACTTACAAGCAATATCATCTTTTAGATAATTAAAGATATCCATATCTGAATTATCTATGCTATATTTGGTCTTATATTCTTTTCCATTTCCCCTATATTCAATAAAACTAGAAAAAATTTTACCAGTTTTTTGATCTCTTCTTTTTAAATATATTTTTCCTCTTTTGTAAGTATTATTATCATCTCTATAATACATCAATCGAGTTCCTTTAATCTTAAACAATTTATGAAACAAATTAATTTTTTTTGGACCGTAAGTTTCAAGTTCTTTTAATGTAGGATGTTTCCAACTTAACTCCTTAGAATTGTTTTTCGATCTGAAATTAAAAAATCCTACACTTCCAAAACAAGCCAAATTCATATTTCCTTTAATATTTTTGCGAGGATGATAATGATTAAGTCCATTTTCATTAAAAAATGAGGTTAAATTACCAACTGTTTTTGCTTTATAATTACCATGATCAGATGTGATTGCGATTGCAGTTTCTTCTAAATAACCCAATTTATCTAATTCTTCTATTAATATGCCAATCACTTTATCAATATGAAATAAATTTAACTTATAAATTTCTGAATCGTACCCAAATAGATGCATTAATATGTCAGAAGATATAAACAAGAGATTTGACGCTATCGGAGCTTCATTTCTCTTAAAAAATTTATATGGCTTTTCAAAAGTTTTTAATAATTTTCTAACAACAACTAAATTTGCTCTTATCATAAATTTTTTAATATTATGAGAATGCTTAATAAGAAGATAATACATAATCAATTTAGTTTTTCTCTCAGGGAAAAAATATTTAGCCCCTCTGTTAATAAATTGGCTAATACTTACTGTATTTTCTTCTCCAACCATTTCAAGTAATGTTTTACAGTTTTTACCTAAATCTTCATTCATTTTATAAATTTGAATTCTTTCATCTGATCCAGGTGAGTGATAAGATCTTAAGAATGGATGTACAACATTTCGCTCCATAAAATTAAAATTGGGTACACCATGGCATAATTCTTTTAAATAATTGCCTGTATAGGTACCAGTAATCATTGATACTTGAGTAGGAAATGTTAATGATGGGAAATCTGTTATACAATTTTTGGAATAAATTCCGGTATCTATTAGTTGTTTCAAATTTGGAAGTAATCCTTCATTTAGGAAATCGGAAAATTGTTCAGATCGAACATCATCAATAATACAAAAAATTATATGGTTTATCTTATTCATCAACCTCACATAATTAAAACCATAGAATATAATTAAGTTTTATCAATAACCCTTTAAATTGATTCATAGAATTTAGTTTAAAGTAATTTATATTTAATTGGTAGAATAGTTTAATCCTATAAATATCCCTAATTTTATCTATAAATTTAAATAGAAACAAAACAAAAGATTTTATATGAACTCAGAAGTTAGTTATAGTAAAAAATATACATACATTTTTGTCTTCTTTTATCTCTGCGAAGGATTTTCTCAAGGAATTCCATTTCTCTTCTTTCCTCAGTACTTAGCTCATACATTAGGTGGATCGTATGATATTGCATTATGGTTAGTCATTTATTCAATAGGAAACTTGCCTTGGGCAATTAAAATGATTGTGGGAATATTCAACGATAGATGGGGGTCTAAAAAGTATGGTCAACGATTCCCGTGGATACTTAGTTTTGGTGTCTTTGGAGGTGTTTGGTGGATCGCAATGGCATTTTATCTACCTGTTAATGAGATTTATCTTTGGTTGACAATATATTACTTTATGACGCAATTAGGAATGGCATTTGCAGATACAGCCTTAGACGGTTTAATTCTCGACGTTACGCCTAAAGAGAAATTGGCGAGAGTACAAGGCTACACATGGACTATGATGTTTTTAGGTTACGGTGCGGGAGGAATGCTTTTAGCATTGGTTTTTTTAGCTTTAAATATTGTACCCGTCTTATTTATCGTAACGGGAGTTTTAGTGATTTTATCTAGCATCATTCCCTACCTTGTCAAAGAACCTCCTCTTGAAAAGAGGTCATCGAAGGAATTTGGATTGGATTTACTGACAATTGTTACAAAAAAGCGAAATTGGAAAGTCTTTATGTATACTTTCTTGGCAGGTATTCCATCAATTATGTTTTTAAATTTCTTTATGTATGTAGTTTTGATTGGCATGGGCGTTATAGATGTCAATGAAACGTTATTAACGATTGTTGGAGGGGGTGCCGTTGATTTACAAGCGTGGAGTTCGATATTTTACCTTGTTAATGGTTTTGGCATAATTTTTGGTTCTCTTATTGCAGGCAAATTTGGTGACCGAAGCCGTAAAAAGACTCTTTCATATGCCTACTTAATATATATTCCAACGTTTCTAATAGTAGTTGTACCTTTTACATTATTAACTGGCGAAATTGCTCCGTTAATATTTGGAACGATATTTCTGTTCTTACTAGGCGCTCTTCAAAACGCGCAAACGGTAGTAAATCAAACAGTACGCGGAGATTTATCTAAAAATTATTATCCTGAACTTAAAAGTACATATTTTGCGATATTGGTTTCCCTAGTAAACTTTGGCCAAACTGTAGGTACGATTGTCGGTGCAGGGATTTTTGCTCTTTTCGCATTGTTTACAAATAGCTTCTATTTGATATTTTTCTTCGTTTCTGTTTTCTGTTCTGTAAGTCTATTGGCAAGTTATTTAATTTTTAGAACAATCGATCCTTTAGATTACGAGTTGAGAAGCGAAGTTTGATAAAGAATAAGATTAAATCTTAAATCTTTCTCCTTTTTTTTTAAAATCAATTAAACACAAATAACAAAAATAATCAAAAGTTAATAAGCCCCCAGTGGGACTTGAACCCACGACCTGCTGATGTCTTGAAACTTGAATAGGTTATACAAGTCAGCTGCTCTACCGCTAAGCCATGAGGGCCTATTAATTTTAATTAGTATATTGGTTGATATATATTAAAAACGAATTAATTATTAATTTTATGATTATTAGAAATCTAATGTAAGAACGGAGTTATAAATACTAAAATTTGACATAAATATAACTTAAAATATTTCTTAATTTTTATTATCCTTAAATTTATCTAGGAAAGAAATCATTCAATTACCATGGAAAAGTGCAATTTTTGCGGTATACCAACTTCCTTTAAATCTGCGGGAGAAGGACAATATGATGGAAAATATATTTGCCCTAAATGCCAATCAGAAAATTTTAACATTAATTTTAACACTGGCTGTGCTGATGATAACGACTGTTCAATTAAAATAAAAAAAATAATAAAACATACTAATTCATGTTTTAATTATTAAAACTTTATCATTTCAAATGATTCCATTAAAGTTTTTTATAAATCAATACTAATTTTGCAGTTTTAACAGTTGAAAATGGCAACACAAATAGTTAAAAGTAAACTTTGCTTTTTCATTAATTAGATTATTAAGCTTCTATATTATTGAAAAGGAGTTGTAATTTAGTTTGTTTACTAAAGAGGATATAGAGATTTTAGCCTATCAACGGTATAAAACGGGAGAAAATTACGACAAGTCCATTTGGTTCCTAGCAGAACTATGCGTAACGATTAATAAAAATGTGAAGAATGGATACGATATTAAACCACTTGAAACAGATAATTTGGTGTTATTGATAAATGAAAATGTTAATGGGGTACTACTCACACCCACTAAAGAGCAAATTAAAGAATTAGCTGAATTTATTTACACCGCGCATCCTGAAAAGAGCAAATTACATTTCTTTATTGCAGAAAAACAGCTCCTTTTAGAAGAAATTAAGAAAATTATTAAAGAAAACAGAAGGAACCAATAACCTAAGCAATATAGAAAGGTTTGCTTACTGTGTTGCTGCAGTGATGGTACAATTATCTACTTTTATAGTTGGCGAGAAGGTTGGTGTTTCTACTTCCCACCAATAAATTTGTTGAACATCCTTACCTATTGCTGAGATATTTGAACAAATTCTCAGTAGATTATCAGATAAACGGAGTTTTCTTACTGGTTTTTTAATTTCACCGTTCTCAATAAGAAACATACCATCTCGGGGTATCGTTGAAAATAAACCTGCCATCATATTTGTGAAACGAGTATACCAATTAGAAGTTAAATAGATCGTAGGTTTTTTACATTCGGCAATAATCTCTTCTAAAGTATAATTTCCTCCGCTGATAACGATATTAGAGGGGCCAGGTGCTAGGAATTTAGAACCAATCCCAAAGTCGAAAAATATTGAACTACCCGTATTTTCTACTTGTTCCATCTTACTTGTTGATGTATTGTGAAGTAATCCTTCAAGAAATCCATTTGTAAAAATTGGAGTTTTGCCCGTAGGAGTGCCCTCTACATCAAAAGGACGGCTTCCCAATCCATTATCAAGCAGAGCATTATCTACTACTGTAAAATCTTCAGACGCAATTTGTTTTCCAATATGTTTGTTTTTAAGAGGGCTCATACCAATCATTATTTTAAGGGGATTTATACCATCAAAAACTTGACCTAAAACATTAGCAGCAACTGTAGGGCTCATTATGACATCATATTTTCCTGGGTGACCTTGCGTACCTCCTACTGCCATTTTAGCGATTTCACCAGCTTTATTACCAGCTTGAATAAATTTTTTTTCAACTCCTGAAAGATTTCTACTACAAACAATTCCTTGTCCACTGCTTTCGGCATCAACAAAAGATCGGATTGTAAATCGGTAGTATGAGCCATCGTAAGAGCCTTTATTTCCATAATTAGTCATTAATTCTGTTTTGGAGTATCCAAAGTAAAGTACTCCTGCAACTTTTTTAGCCCCACTTTCCAATGATGTTTGTATCGCTGCGTTGACAAGTTCTGGGGCTTTTTCTGAAAAGCTCATTATTTTTGGGTCGAAGATTTGCTCTAACTTTTTATATGTATGTAAGTTACTTTCCATCCCATTGTAAAGAAAACTTTCTGGCAGCTTCAAAAGAAATCTAGATGCTTTTATAATAGTATTTCTGATTTTCGTTGGAGTAGGAGCTTCTATATCGATTTGAGTTGTTCTTTTTCCTTTAGCAAGAAATAGTTCTAAAATATCATTACTCCATATCTTAGAATTATCTATCAAAGAGTTAGAAAACCTTATTTGATATGTTTTTCCCTTGATTCTTTGAGCGATAATCTCGTCGATATTTTCTTTTTGAGCAATTTCGATGGCAATTTTAAGAAAATCCTCATTTTCACTCATTTATTCTTACCTCCTAGGTTTATATTTCTCAATCGGACATGTGGTCCTCCCAACCACACAGGGACTCCTTGCATCGGTTCACCTTTTCCACACTGTCCATGGGGCGAATTGAAATCTTTAGAAACAGCATCAACATTACCTAGAATACCAAATGTAGTTAATTCAAGAATGGGTCGACGAATCATCGTATCAGTTATTTCCCCGTTTTTAATTAAATATACTTCAAGACCAACATATTTACTTTGAAAACGGCGGTCATCGATGTTCCATTCAGTAAAACTTTTCATGTAAATTCCTGTTTTAATATCTTCAAATAATTCTTCAAATGTAAAATCTCCTGGAGCAAAATGTGTATTAGCCATACGAATAATAGGTTCTCTTTTATAATTAATTGCCCGTGCCGCAGCATTAGATTTAGTGTTATATCTACTAGCATATTCACGGTTTAGAAGCAATTCATTCAACATTCCCTTTTTTATTAGATAGCGAGGACGGGCTTTCACACACTCATCATCGTAAAGATAAAAACCAGAATTACCAGGACGAGTTGGGTCGTCAATTATTGTGACTTCATCTCTTCCCATTTTAATATCACCGAGATTTCCTTTTTGTATTAAGTCCAAATAAAAAGATTCTCCTGCTTGCGCGCCTTCTCGCCCTAAAATCCGATCTGCTTCACTAGGGTGACCTACATTTTCATGAGCCATTATTCCCGAAACTTCACCACTAACAACGACATCTACTTCATTTAGATTCGTTTTGATTGCGTTTCGAGCAGCTTTTACTAAACACTTATTATCGTCTAAAATTTTTTCAACCACATTTTTTTCTTCAATCCATTCCCATCCGCTAGTCCCCCCTAAGTTTAGCATTCTTTGTTCTCCTCCCGCCTTCCCTTTAGCAGTATTGAAAGAAATTGTAGAGATTATTGAATTTTCAGACTCAACTTTTGAACCTTCGCTAGTAACAATATATTTTTCATCGGAATATAGGTCCAATATAAAAGTCCTTGTAGGCAATTTAAATCGAAATTCTTTATTCAAAATTTTATCTATATCAATCATAAATTTCTGTTTTTCTTCAATTGAAACATCCTCAAACTTTATCTTTACAGGCGTCTCCCATTTTGCTTGAACAACCTTCTCATCAGAAAATGTAATAGGTGTTTTTCTTTTACTAGCTTTAGCTAATTTTATTGCTTCTTTAATTACATCTTCAATAGTGTTTTTAGTTAAATTTGCTGTAGAACAAAAACCCATTCCTCCATTAGCAAGAACTCGAATTGCAATCCCACTTGAGTAAGTAATCCCCCCACTAAGTATAACGCCATTTCTCGAAGCATAACTTTCATCTCTTGAATCAACAACTCTTGCTTCGATATAGGATGCCCCATGGGAAACACCATAATTTACCGCAAAATTAGCTATATCTTTTCCGTTCTCCATTATAAGTTTCTCGTTTTCTGGTTTTTTAGTGATATATCATATGATATTTGTTTTAATAATATTAGCTTTTTTAAATTGATAGCTTATACTTAAAGGCTTATTAAATAGATTGTAAGGAATTGACTTTTTGCTTTTTTTTCAATATTAAACTAGGAATAAGTGAGATTAAAATCTATATTATAATATTTAATAGTATTAAATAGAATGTTAATTTAAATTATTTTTTGGTTGTTAAATTGCCAAGTCCAAGAAAAAAAAAGCCTATTGATGACAAACAAAAATCTCTTTTTTCTTTCATCGAAGAAACACAACCTCAAACGAGAAAAATAGAACACGATATTAAAAAGCAAGATGATTCTAAAGAAAATAAAGAAAAAGAGGTAATAGAGGTAGAGCAAACTAAAACGGAACCAGAGTTAAAGAAAGTTCCACAAAAACTCCTTTTCAAAACAAGAAGCCATAATTTTGGTTTAAAAGAAGGTAATATTCCCTTACAAAAGGTTCATAGAGAATCTGTTAGTTCGAAGTACCTTAGATATTTAATTGAAAAGGGAGACATCGTCGAAAATTTAGAAAGAGGCTTACTTTTAGATGTAGATTATGATGGAGGTCAAAATAAAGCTTACTGTAAATTTTACGATTTGGATAACGACGATATCAAGATATGGATAGATACCACCGACCATGAGCCTTATTGTTTAAGCAAAGAATCAATTTCAGAATTAGAAAAATTAACTTACTTAGAAAAAACAGGGAAAAAGAATAAACTTGTTGATTACGAAGGTTTTAAAAGGTTCGAAGAAATAAAGCGTTTTGAACTGCTTAGCGATAAGGAAATAACTCTAACGAAGATATATGGTAAAACTCCTATAGATATAGGAGGCTCTGGAACGAACATTAAAAATATCTTAGGGGAAAACGAAATAAAAGCGTGGGAGGCAAATATAAGATACCATTTAAATTATATTTTTGATAGACAATTAATTCCCGGATTAATTTATCGAATTAATAACGGAAAACTTGAAAAGATTGATTACCAAGAAAGCACAGAAGAAACTAAAAAATTATCAAGCGAATTAAGAGATATATTTAAAAGCGAAGCACCTGAAATGCAAGAATTTTCTGAGAAATTTATAGACATTTTCCTTACGCCAATTCCCGATGTGAAACGATTAGCGATGGATATTGAAATTAAAATGGGGGAAAGAGATTATGGGATTCCTGACCCTCGCCTTGCGAAGCAAGAAATAATAAGTATATCATTTGTGGCTTCTGATGGTTTAAAATTAGTATATATATTAGAGCGAGAAGGTTTTACTTTCAATAAAATCCATGAAAGTTTCCCAAACGATGCTAAAATATTTTTCTTTAAAACCGAAAAGGAGTTGTTGATTGAAAGCTTTAGAATTTTGTGGGATTACCCTATAATTATTACTTTCAATGGAGATAATTTTGACTTGAATTATATGTTTCACAGAGCAGATAAATTAAAAATTGAGAGAGATTTAAATCCAATTCATGTAAAAAGAGGTTTTGGAATAATGTCGAAAGCAGAATGTGATTTGAGAAAAGGGGTCCACATTGATGTTTTTAACTTTTTCTTCAATAGAAGTATTTCTGGTTATGCTTTTAGCGGAGCTTATCAAAGTGCTTCTTTAAATTCCATAAGTGCCGCGTTGTTAGATGAAGAAAAATACGCACATGAAGAAGAGATCCATGACATGGATTACGGTACCCTTGCTTGGTATAATCTTAAAGATTCAATATTAACTTTAGACCTGACAAAATTCAATAATTCTTTAGTCTGGAATTTGATTGTTTTATTTTGTAGGATTACAAAAATGCCAATTCACGATATGGTACGACGGCAAATTTCAACCTGGATACAAAACATCTTTTTCTTTGAACATCGCCGCAAAAACTTTCTCATTCCTAGAAAATCCGAGATTTCAGAATCTAAGAAAGGTGGCGCATTGAAGTCGAAATTTGACGACGGTAAATTTCAAGGCGCGTATGTTATTCAACCCGTTCCTGGAATTCATTTTGATGTGGTAGTTATGGATTTCTCAAGCCTATACCCTTCTATTATAAAAGAATTTAATTTGTCCTACGAAACTGTTCTCTGTCCTCATAAGGATGATGAAGGCCACTTCGTTAAAGGAACCCCTTATCATATATGTACTCATAAAATGGGAATATTTGCTTATGTAGTTGGTTTCTTCCGAGATACTAGAGTAAAATACTTTAAACCAAAATCGGCCGATAAATCCTTAACTGAAAAACAGCGTAGTTACTACCATACTATCCAACAAGCGCTAAAGGTGTTCATAAATGCAAGCTACGGCGTATTCGGTTCTCAAAATTTCCCCTTGTTTTGTTTACCTGTCGCAGAGAGTACAACGGGAATTGGTCAATACTCCATAAAACAGACGATAAAGAAAGCAGAAGAACTTGGGGTCAAAGTGCTTTACGGAGATACAGACTCGGTCTTTCTATCAAATCCATCTAAGTCTCAAATGAAGGAAATATCCGATTGGAGTAAAAATGAATTAGATTTAGACTTAGAAGAAGAAAAAACATATCAATTCTTAGCACTCTCCCAAAGAAAGAAGAATTATGTTGGAATTTATAAAGACACTAAATATGTTGATATAAAAGGGTTAGTTGTTAAAAAGAAAAACACACCAGAATTCATAAAAAAATCCTTTAGCCAATTAATAGAAATATTAAAACAGATAACTAATGATAATGAGTTTCAACTAGCAAGGAAAGAAATTATCGAAATTATTAAAAGAAATTTAAAAAAGATTGATATAGTAGGGGCTTTTACTTTAGAAGATTATGCAATCAATATATCTCTACAAAAACATCTGAAAGATTATACCAAAAGTGTTCCTCAGCACGTAAGAGCCGCCAATGCTTTTATAGAAACAGAAATCGCAAAAGCTCGAGATAATAATGCTAGTAAAAATGAAATAGTAGCAATAAAAAACAGATATCAAAAAGGAGCCATAGTAAGATTCATAAAAAGTAAAGGACCTATTGGCGCTAAAGTAATGGAGCATGCAAAACTTCAAGATATTAATTCTAAAAAATATCGCGACTTGTTAAAATCTGCTTTAGAGCAGGTATTAGACGCTCTCGGTATATCTTTTGAGGAAATCAAAGGCATTAAGAAGATGGATGCTTTTTTTTAATCTAATTTAAATCCTTTCAAAATCTCTTTACAAAATAATGTAAAAGATTGTCATCGCTATACCACACAAAATTGGATTTAAAATATTGTCATCGATCTTTAAACTTAATAAATCGATTATTAAAAATACAATCGCGCCACTTAAAGCCATTACAATTACTTTAAAAGGCAATAAATTAGGCTCAAACGAAAATAACGCAAATAGGCTTACACCAAACGAAGCTAAAAACCCCGCAATATATCCAATTATGGTTTTATTGCTGTTTTTTGGGAAGTGGTATCTTCCAAAACCAACCCCTACAAGAGAAGCGGCACCATCACCAATACTGGTTATTAACGCAGCTGCAGCAAAGATTCCAAATGGTAGAAAGAGTAATGGCACCATAGATAAAACTAAGATCACAGTTTTAGTAAACTCGTAGATTTCATTACGCTTTAAAGCCTTTATTAACAGGTTTGACAGACAATCTGGTAATAAATGAGTTATGTTCCAATTTTCAAATATATAAGATAAGCGAATAAAATCTAAAGCAGCAAATAAAATTACCCCCGTATAACCAATTGTTAAAAATAAAAACATACTAAAATCATGCCTTGTAATGCCCCACACTTGATCTGCGTGCCATACGCCCTCCCATAT
>JAUWHC010000013.1 GCA_030606095.1 Promethearchaeota archaeon
TTGTCCTTTCTTAAATTGAAGCTTTCGGTTCGATTTATTTACTATTCTGTTTAGATCTAACATCGGCACTAGTTTAAAGTTGTGCTTCTTAGCTATTTCTTCAATTTTTAATTGAACTTCGCCTCCATCAATTGTATTGAAGATCGGTAATACGATACATATTCTACGCTTAGGTTTTAAAACTTTATAACCTTCTCTAAAAGTAGCTTCGTAAATCGAGTTTAGTTTTGAATCAATAAGCTCTTTGGCTTCTGTGTAGTAGGGTTTTTGTTTGTAAAAAGGTCCCAATTCTGGTTCCGTACATATCCCGTCAAAATATTCCTTGTTAAAAGAAGATGACAATTTCTTAATGTCAGCTTTTTTAACCCTTTCATTAAACAAAAGTGGAATTGGCTCCTCAAGCTCTTTTAAAAGCCAATTTAAATTACGCAAAGTATTCTTAACTTTGGTACCATCAATGTCAGAACCATAAATTTGAAAATCCTCTATTAATGCAAATAAAAGAACAGTACCATTTCCCACAAATGGATCAAGAATTACATTATTTTCTCTTTCTTCAAATAAATTTAAAAAATTTAACATAATAATAGCCAATTTGGGCGAAATACTGCTTTTGAACTCCTTAAATGGCCTTTCTTCGTCAATTTTTTTTTTAAAATTCGGATCGTCAGCCGTAAAAGTACGCGCGATATATACTCCTTCTTCTGTAAAACCAAAGATTATTTCTGCACGATCTTTATTGAATAAGCCATATTTTATCAAGTGATGGGGGAAAATTGGATTTAAATTACCCGCTTTAATATTTTCTTCGGGATATTTATAATATAACGATTTTTCAGCACCGTTCTCTTTTAACAAGCTCATAATGGATTTATTCAAAAAAGGCAAAAAATGTTTTACCAACACATCAGAATAATAATCATCATCAAATAGGTTTGGATAGATGGATACAGCGTAAAATAAACTTTCATTTTGTATTCTTGGGAATATTTTATTAAGCGTGGAGTTTACAACCTTCAAAATTCCCTTTCTAGTATAGTCAATCTTTTTGAATTTCTCAACTGTAGTTGGAAAGCCGTCATTGATAGTTTGTATATCGATAAAATCGTAAATTTCAGCAATTTTCTGGCAACCACCTAAAATATATTGAATTGTCATCAAATCGTTTATGTAATATCTGCTCTTTTGCAGCGATTCAAACTCAACTATCGCGATATTTGCCGAATAATCGGTTATTCGTCCTTTGAATTGCGAATTCTTTAAAAGATTGTCCAGCTCTGCCAAAGACAGCTGCCAGTTCGATCCTAATACAACAAGAAATCTATTCAAACAAACACCTGTTTAATAATTAAAAAATGTTTTACTGTGATTTTGAAAAAGAAGCATGTTATTTTTATTTTTAGGTTAAGTTAAGATTAATCTTCGTCTAAAACATAATTAATGATTTTAATGATGTCTGCTTTTCTTACTTTGGCCGGGAGGTCAATCTTCTTCTTATTGCAATAACTTTTCAATTCTTTCACGGTTAAACTGTTAAGATCGTCCGGTAATTCTTCAGAGACAACTTCTGTTGCGTTTTCCTTAGTTTCTTCTGTAAATTCTTCTTCATCTGGCGCAAATGAGCGATCAAATTTTTCTCCTGTGGCATTTTCAATTGCGCTTATGATATCTTCTAAATCTTCTTTCTTCCTTTTCGGTATCAAATCTATAACTTTTTCCTCTTCTTTTTCTTCTTTTACAGCTTCTTTATACTCTTGTTTTCTCTTATATCTTTCTTGTTGAATTTCTTTTAATTCATTCATTATTGATTTATAATTATCTTTAAAATGTTTTAGACTAACATTAATTAAATCAGAAAAATTTTCCCACCTTTCTTCTTTAACAATAGAATTCGCCCAATAAAACAAATCTTTTTGTAAATCGATAGTAATCACTTGTCCTTCGGAATTAACATCTAAGGTGAGCCATCTTAATATGTTTGCAATTATTATATCATTATCAAAAGCAGAAAACCCGTATTCTCTTCCAAGAGACGAAAATATAGACAATGTCCCAAAGGCAATCACCTTACCTTTGTAGTATTCAGCGGCAATAAGCAAGGGAATCTTAGGACTATCTTCTTCAATTCCTTTCTGTTCTTCGAATTTATTCCTCCAGCAGTTTAAACCGCCTCTTACTAACACTTCGACCTGTATATTTTTTTCGTCTTCTACAAATCCTAAGGTTGCTAACGAACAGGCGTTTGATAAAACTATCTTTTTTATGTTTTCGGTAATATAATGCGGTTTAAAATTTGTTAATAATTGTCTTTTTTGCAAATTAACGTAATTCACCGAGTCATTAACTTCATCTGTAGCGAATTCAAATCCAAATTTCCTCACCAATTCATTTATATTGGTTCTATTTAAATATTCTCCACCCCGGGAGCCAATAATAAGTAAACTTCCGCCAGTTCTTACGTATTCCTCTAAAACTTCTATTTCTTTTGGTTCTAAGTTAACATTCTTAGGTATAGAGATAATAATTGCATCGTATTTTCGTATTTTGTCTAAAGTATAAAAACCCGCTTCTATCTTCCCTAATTTGTAGGCAGATGCAAATAAGAATTGAGTGAAATCCGCATAGCTAGAAGCTTCTAAAGTTAACATATTATTGTGACTATAGTCTAAGGCAATTTTAATAATTTTAGTCAAAAAATCACTTCTTTGTAGTAATTTTAATAATTTTATTCAAAAATATAATAATTTCTACTTTTATATATTTTATAGTATAATTCTTATTTTTTTACTCACTTAAAGAGAATAATAAAACCAAGTAATATTTCCATTTTATAAAATTGTAAAATGTTGATATAGTTTAAAAAATAAAAGAAAAAAAAGTTAATTAAGGATTAGATTTTGACAAGAATGTTTTTTCTTGCTAGCAGCATTGCGATTCCTGCTTCTATAACAATAGGTAATACGCCAACCAGAATCATAGTGAGTATGGGGTTTGCTAAAAGAAAATCTCTATAACCATCTGCTAAAAATCCAACATATTGATCGAATATAAATGCTATAATGAATAAAAGTAGCATATTTTTTCCCATTTCAGAAAGTACTGGGACTTTAAAATTCATTTTCTCAAACCCGTAAAAAACTGCGATTAAGAAACCAGATGACGCTATTGCTAACAAAGCTAGAGAGGTTGTGGCGTCGTGATGCTCTGCGAATTGAACCCAGTCAAAGCAATAAAATGCTATAATCGCAATTGTAGATACTGGAAGAATTCTTTTCTTAAATCCAACGTTAGGATCGTCAGGATCAAGTTTGTACCATTGAGAAAAGCAAGTACCTGCTATTGCAATGGCGGCGTGATTAAGAGCGTTCCACGGAAATATAATAGGTCCATCGACTGGTCCGTAATGGTCAAAACCTGGGAGGAAATATAATGCAGCGTGTAAAATTAGTATGCCCATACATAAATATATTCTATTATCCGCTTTTTTTGGAATAAGATATACGCTTAAATACGCTGCGAACGAGCCAATTGCCAGATTTGCGAGCGTTCCTTTGTATAAAACCAAATCCCAAGGAATTGAACCCTTAAGAAGCAAACCCCCAATTAAACCGTCAGCCAATAAGGCTAAGCCATATAGAACAGCAACCCTTATAATACCGTGTTTCCACGCTGCGCCAATACCTTTCTTATCTCTTCTACTAGTAAATGCGATAAAACCAACGTACCCTAATATAAACATGAATATTTGTTGGCCGATATCTATAACAGTGATTACCGCCGGATATCCCTTATAATATTGAAAACCATGGTTTAAAAGAGGGGGACCTATTGGAGCAACACCACCTAAGAAATCACCCGATAACGGCCAAGTTATTACAGAGACGATCAATAAAATAATAATTAACCCTCGGAATTGATCTAACCACTCATATCGCTTGTGTAATTGTTCCGTTTTTTCTGATTCATCTTCAATTTTTTCTTCAGACATTTTCAATCATTTTTTTCGATTTATATTTAAAATTATAAAAAAATGTGTGTAATTATTAGTTTTGCTCGATGAGAATTTAAAAATATCGCTTCAAAAAAAACTAAACTTATTATAAGATTACGACGAATTAAAATTAATTTTATAAATTTTATAAATGTGAGCTAAATATGAAGAAACGGGAGATTATTTCGTTATTTTTCTTTTTATCTTTAATCCTAATCATTTTAATGGACAGTGCTTTATTCCTTCCTAATGAAGTTTTAATTGCTGCAGATTTAGGTATATATTTCGATAGTATAGGGATCATTATTAGCGTCTATACGATCGTTAATGGATTTTCGATACTAATGTTTGGTTATTTGACCGATTTGATACAAAGAAAAAAGATTTTAATTTTTGCGGGGTTTTTATGGTCAATAACGGCGATATTTCACATATTTATAGAAGATTTTTGGCAATTAATCCTTATTAGAATCGTTGCTGCTATTGCTGTAAGCGTAACAACTCCACTTGTAATTTCTTATTTAGCTGATATAATCTCATCGGATTCTCGTTCAAAATCTTTCGCCTTCTGGGGTTTAATATCATCTATTGGAAGTCTCGTTGCAGGAGCAATTGCTTTAGCGTTTAACGCGATTGACTATGGAGCAATTGAATCGTTAAGCATTCCAGATAAGATTAATTATATTACAATAAATTATCCCGAATTTTTATACACATGGCGGTTACCATACTTTTTCCTGGGAATTATTGCGTTTATCTTTACTATATTGAATTTTTTTATTACCGTAGAACCTAAAAGAGCGGCAAAAGAGAAATCTTTAGAAAAGTTTTTAGCAGACGAAGATTTGCGCTATTCATATAAAATTAAATTTTCAGATTTGAAGTTTATTTTTAAAAGAAAGTCAAACTTCTTTTTAACGTTTAATTTTTTCGATGTTATTGCTTCCGGACTATTAGTAGCTTATATATTTCCTTATATTCAACTTGAAATTGGTGTTAATGTCGTTGACCTCAAGGTTATTGTTTTATTATTGTTTGCGGTGGTGTTAGGTTTAATCATTGGTCAGTTTGGACTTGCGCATTGGGGAGATAAAAAAGTTCAAAGTGGGGATCTCTCTGGTAGGGTGAAGATAGCGGTAATTTGTTCAATTTTAAGTCTTCCATTTCTCTTATTTGCATTTGCGATGTCACCTAATGTAACGAGCTCATCTTTCTTTTTTGGCGCTTTACTAGTCAACGATGTCGTATTTTGGGTTTTATGGTTAATTTATTGCACGTTTATAGGTCTTGGTCTTGCTTTTACAATGGGTATTGGTCCTAACTGGTATAGTTCTCTTATTGATGTAAACTTTCCCGAAAATCGAGGTACCATGATTGCGGTGGGCTCCTTTATTGACACTATAGGGCGAGCATCAGGCGCCATTATTGGTGGCTTCGTGGTTACTATGACAGGTAGCTTTTCTGCTACAATCTTTTGGTCCACGCTAATTTTTGGACTAATTTCTATTTGCTTTTGGGTTCCACTTTTCTTTACTGCTGAAAAAGATTATAAAGAAATAAATGAAATTATGAAAAAACGAGCAGTTCTTTTAAGCGATCAAGAAGTAAGAGACGAATAAATGCATCTCAATCTTTAGATACTAAGATATCGATAACGACATGGTATAAATGTGGACCATAACTTTTTACAAATCTTTTTGATAATAACTTGCATTTATAATTACTTAATTCCGCAATTTCTTTAAATTCATTGAACAAACTTAGGTAATTTTCTTTCATAGCAACACCTTCATAATGGAAGGTTGTTCCACTCTCCTTTGTTAAAGTTAAAGCCTCTTTAATAAAGTCTTTAGGAGCTGGAAAAACACCCATAATCACTCGGTCAGCTCTTACTCCAGATTTACTCAACTTAATAACTTCGTTCTTACTATTGCCATTAATAGGGACAATGATATCGTCGAGATGATTAATTTTGATATTTTCAGTTAAAAATTTAAAGGATTCAAGGTTGAGTTCTATACTATATATTATTTTTGGCTTCGAATGTTTCGCGATTGGCAAAGAAAAGTATCCGATACCCGCGAACATGTCAACAATTACCTCATTTTCTTTCACTAATGTTGATAAAAATTTTCTTTCGTTCAGATTTCCCATACTAAACATTATCTTAGTAAAATCGAATCTATAGATAACTCCGTGTTCTTTATGTTCCACAATTGGATTATCTTCTCCCACTAAAAACACGATATTTTCTGGCGTTCTATACTTTCCTTTAATTCTGCCCATGTTTAAATAAACGGATCTAGTACTCGGTAAAAGTTCCATATACTTTTTTGCAATAAGGATTTTTTTTTCCAGCAATACGGGATTTAATTTTATTATTATTATCTTACCTATAACCTGAAACCCTCGTGGAAGTACGGATAATTCTTCGTCGCTCAGTATTTCTCTTAACTTTTCCTTGAAGTTATCTTTAAATCCCATAAATGTTCAAATTGTCAATTAATAAATTGAAACTTATACCAAATCAAGTTAAATTATTATATTATAGTATATCAAACATATTATAATAATAGAAAATTTTTCTATTATCTAAATATAAAATATGGTACTGAAAAATTAGTGAATAAAAAATGACAAGTTTAAATGATAAAGAATTTTTAGTCGACGAAAATAAAGTGTGGTTTACCGGAGGTTACTGGCCCGAGGGCGTTCCAAAGCAACTTAAAGACGTGGAAGGGATTGAGATAACGCCGTTGTGGAAGGGATTTATTAAGTCTGCCGATGACTATGGAATATGGGACAAGGATATTTGTATATTTGCTTATGGTTCATACATGGAAAGAGTCAAACTAAGAAAATTATTCGAGTACGCAAAAAAATTTGGTACGTTCCTTTACGATACAATGGGTATCAGAAAAGGAGATGTCGTAGCAATTGATATTCCCAATTCTATAAATTTCGTTGTTGCCTATATGGGTTGTCAATATATTGGTGCAATTGCACAGGGTATCAATCCTACATATAAACCAATGGAGTTATTACATGCTCTAACTATGACGAAGGCGAAAGTTTTAGTACTAATGGATATGTTATATATCGCAGGACCTGCTACTATCCTTCCAAAAACTAGCGTAAAATATGTGATACCTTCGAATTTTATCGATTTTCTCACTGCTGATGAGGAAACTATACAACAACTTGGAATTCCAAGCGCAAAAGATAAAATTCCTAGTGAAACAGAAGATTATAAGGTTTATTGGATGAATCAAATAATTGAAGAAACCGAACCAAAAGATATTACCGTAGATATAGACCCATGGACCGATCCCGCAGTATACCTTATGACTGGTGGAACAACGGGGTTACCCAAAGTTGCTATGCTTAGTCATGCTAACCTCATCTCAAACTTATATATGATTAAACCGTGGACAAATCTCGAACCGGGTATGGTAACAATTGGCAGTATACCTTTTTTCCATAGCTTTGGGTTAACATGTGTTATGTCGGGAGCTTTATCTTTAGGAATGCAAATGCTTCTATTTCCAAAGCCCCCTTCAGACGATGTTTTATCCGAGACAATAAATAAACTTGATGCCCCTCAAGGTATTATGTATACTGGCGTTGAAATGCTATTTAAGAGATTGACTGATTATGTAAACGAACTGGGCGCTGAGGAGTATAAAAAGAAGTATGATTTTACGGAAAAACTAAAATATGCTACGCAAGGAGCGGGACCTCTCCACGATTTTGTTCGCGTTCCTTTTGAAGATATCTTTTGCCCGATACGAGCTGGTTATGGTTTAACAGAAACATCTCCTGTAGTAAGTATAGCACCATTTTGGGGCCCAAATAAGGTTGGAAAGTTAGGATTACCCATCCCTGGTACCGATTGGGCTATTTTCGATTCCGAAAATTTTGAAGCTGGACCAATTTGCGACGGAACTCTTGAAAGAAATAATTTTGGCGTAGAATATACAGGTGAAATCTGTGTTGCAGGACCTCAAATCATGCTGGGTTATTTAGGAAAACAAAAGCAACAGGAAGATAACCTTAAAATGTGGGGCGGAAAACGCTGGCTACTTACGGGAGATATTGGATTTATGGACGAGCACGGTTTCTGTGAAATAAGAGATAGAAAGAAATCGCTAATTAAAGTTTCTGGTCATTCTGTATATCCAAAAGAAGTCGAGGAATTAATGGGACACCATCCTGCGATAGACCAAGTTGCTGTAGCAGGATTGCCAGACGAAAGCACTGGTGAAAAGGTGAAAGCATGGGTCATATTAAAGAAAGGGTTTAAAGTTGGAAAGAATATCGAAGTTGAAGATATTAAACAATGGTGCTTGGAAAATATGGCAAAATGGAAGAGCCCAAGACTAATTGAGGTCGCTCGAAAACTCCCTGTATCTATAACAGGGAAAGTACAGAGAAGAGAACTCCAAGAAAAAGATAAAGCAAAAATGGAAAGCGGAAAAGAAATAAAAGGTTAAATTTTTTTATTATTTTTTTTTAATATTACTCGTTCAAGCGTTTATAAGTTTGAATTCAAACGTTTATATGTTTTTTTCATAATTTTATATATATTGGTGTATTCACTAAATAGCTTGTCGTATATAGCTCTGTTTTCTGGATTTGGCTTAAAGATATTTGAATATTCGATTAATTCAGGGATTTGGTCCCAAGTAAGGTACCCCAGCCCAACTGACGCGATAAATGCGGCTCCACGAGCATTTGTTTGTATTGGGTCTTTAACTTGTTTGATAGTTCTGTTGAGAACATCGGCAAAAATTTGACACCAGATATTACTAGTCGCTCCACCACCAATTATGTTAAGCTCGGGCATTACAACGTCTTTTTTCGTCATTCCCGGATTTTCTTTCATTTTCCCTTTTTGGATGAATTTTTCAACGTAAAAAAGAAGCCACTTCACGTTATATGCAATACCCTCAAAGATTGCTCTTATTACATGTTCTCGCGACATCTCAAGCGATAAATTATATAATCCACCACGAACCGCATGATCGTCAACGGGAGCTCTTTCTCCGATAAGCCAGGGCGTGAAAATCAGATTATTAGAACCTGCTGGAACATTTTCTACAATTCGATCGAATATTTTATAGACATCTGGAACTTGTTCCTCTCTTAATAATTCATCCTTATGATATAGAATCTTATCTCTTAGAAACGATAAAGCTCCACCCGCTATTTCTTGTTCGTTTGCTACAAAATACCGACCTTTTATTGCTGAGGGGAAGCTAGCCATATTATGAAAGATATCTGTTTTTTTGTATGGCACGTGACATAATAACCAGTCAGAAGTTCCAATGTAAATGTGTCCTTCGTAATTTCTTATAGCTCCTGATCCAATAGTTGCTGCGTGTAGATCTGGCGCGCCCATGATCATTTTAATCCCCTTTTCTAAACCAAGCTCATCAGCAATTTCGTCTTTTATTGGTCCCAGAACATCTGTAGACCATCTTAAATCTGTAGGGAATTTATTTGGGTCGACTTTAACCATTTTCATTATTTTTTTGTTATACTTGATATCGTTGATATCTCGAATGTCTGTTAAAAAATGCATGTGAATGGAAGCATAAGATGCAGCAAATTTGCCCGTAAATTTTAAGTTTACATAATCGTGGGGTTCCAAAAACATAAAAGTTTTATCATAAATATCTGGACGGCAATCTTTAATCCATAATATATGAGCAATAGGATCTTTTCCTGATAAACTTGCGCCTCCACCTGTAACCTTAATTAATTTTAACATTTTACGCGCAGAATATCCACTTACTTGGATTAAACTTTTATGGAATTTTTTCATATAAGGTGCGCCTCGGGTGTCCATCCATATTATAGAATTCATTAAATGATCTCCATCTTTATCTAGAGCCACAGTACCACTCCATTGACTCGAATTACAAACACCCACTATGTCATCTACCGAGACTTTTCCGTTATCAATTACTTGTTTAGCTGTCTTAAGAATAGCATTCCACCAATCGTTTGGATCTTGTTCAACCCCGCCTCCCTTTTCTACGTGCAAAGGAACATCTTGAAATACCCAATCGACAACTTCACCATGAGTTGATACTATAGCGGTCTTAGGTCCACCTGTACCATGATCAATTGCAAGTATATATTTTTTTTGTGAGTCTGACATATTTAATATAAATGTTCTTAAAGTAAATAAAGATTTTTTTATGGAAGGGTTTACTATTCAAATTAAGTCTTTTTAATTGACTATACCATTTTAATAATTTAAAGAATTTTTTGTTGATCTTTTATGGATTATGAGGAAAAAAAAGCTAAAATTAAAAATATTATTGATTCGCCTATTAGTAAATTTAAACCCGAAGAATTGAAGGGAATCGTTGAGAGATACGAAAAAAATCACAAGAAATCTAAAGAGGCTTTTGAAAGGGCAAAAAAAATCATACCAGGGGGCGTAGAGCATAACCTTGCTTTCAATTTCCCTTTTCCTTTAACTAGTAAAAGGGTTTTTGATTGTTATATGGAAACTGTAGACGATGTTATATTAACAGATTTCTTAATGGATGGGGGACCAATAATTCTTGGTCATAATAACCCTATTTTAACCGAAAAGATTATTGAAGTTATAAGAGAAATTGGTCCATGTCACGGAATAACTAATGAATACGAATATCTTGCCGCAGAACAACTTCAGAAGCATTTTCCTTCGTGTGAGCTCATAAGATGGTTACAAACTGGTACGGAAACCGATATGCTTGCTTTAAGAATCGCCAGAGTCGCTACAAATCGTAAATGGGTTATTAAGATCGGTGGAAGCTACCACGGATGGTCAGATCAATTGGTCTACGACATGCATGTGCCGGGTACAAAATTATTAGAATCACATGGGATTCCAAAATCAATATTTAAATGGATGGATTCCTGCCCTCCCAACGACATTGAAACATTGCGCCAGATGTTTAAGGAGAAACGCAAAGTAGCTGCCGTAATCATCGAACCTATGGGAGGCGAGTCAGGGGCTATTCCTGTGAGACCTGATTTTAATAAAGAAGTAGAAGAATTGTGCCATGAAAATGGAGCATTATTGATTTCAGACGAAGTTGTATGTGCTTTTAGGTTGCATATGGGTGGGGGTCAAGCATATTACGGTTATACTCCGGATTTGTCTATTTTTGGAAAAATTGTAGGGCACGGATATCCTTCTGCAGCTGCTATTGGTGGTAAGGAAGAGGTAATGCGCTTTTGTGCAGCAGGAGTGAGTGGTGGCAAAAGAGCTTATTGTGGAGGGACAATAGCAGCAAATCCTTTAACATGTTCTGCTGCTTATTATGCGATGAAAATAGTTGAGGAAACAGGTGCAACAGAAAAAGCTGGAAAGGCAGGAGCCCGCTTAGCAAATGGATTAAATGAAGTTTTCGCTAAATATGAATTACCGTGGTTTTCATATAATCTTGGCGGTACAGTTCACTTTCATACCTCGTGCCTTTTTGGTTTAAGCTTTGACATTTCTGAGCAAGTAGGGCAGCTCCCGCCAAGGAAAAAGTTTATGGAACATATTGGTGCCGCTTTAGTGGATCAAGAACTTATTTCCGTGGCTGGAAGTAGATTTTACATGTGTATACTCCATTCAGACGAAATTGTAGACGAGGCCATCGAAAAAATAGACAGTATCTGTCAGAAAATAGAATAATATTATATAATTTTTTTAAAATTTTTAACAGTTGTGAGTAAGAAAAACAAACAAAAAACTTTATTATTTCTAAACTCGAAATATTAATATTCTTAAGTAAATTTTAAGTGAAAGTTATGGGTAATCAAAATGAGATAATAGAACCCTCAAACCTATTTAACGACGATGGTTCGCTTGTTCAACGCGGATGGGCAAGAAAACCTTTATTAAAATACAATAAAGAAAAAATAGGTAAAGGTTGGACGAGAATAAAAGAATGGGACCATTTTTCTGTGTTAAACAAGGACTTTGGATTTCAGTTAACTTTAGGGGATATAGGGTATTTGACTCAAATGAGTTATGTATGGCTCGATTTTAAAAGCAAGAAAAGAGACGATAAAGGCGCGTTTAAATTCTTTACAAAATCTAAAATTCTTCCATTAAGCTCTTTAGAAGACAGCGTTATTGAGTTTCCAACTAAAAAATTTAACGCCACCATCTCAAAACAAGGCAATAAACGAATTCTTACTATTGATGACCCCTCGTTTCAAAAAAAGGGGCTAAAAGGTTCAATCACGCTCCATGACGACCCCAAAATGGATAATACTGTGGTGGTGACAGGATATGACGATCCAAAGTTGTTTTACTATAACCATAAGATTAATTACATGCCTGCAGAAGGCTCTATTGCGATTGGAGATAAATCGTATACCTTTGAACCTGAAACATCTTTTGCTCTCATGGACTGGGGGCGCGGGATATGGCCTTATAAAACACATTGGCTCTGGGGTTCTGGTTGCGGACTTGTCTCTGGAGTGCCAGTTGCTTTTAACATTGGTTATGGTTTCGGTTTAGTCGGTAGTAAAGAAGGTGCAACCCATACGGAAAACATTATCTTCTACGATGGTAAAGCGCACAAAATAGATGAGGTTACCTTTCACCACGAAAATCGTGATCCTACTAAACCTTGGAAATTTACTAGCAACGATAATAGGTTTAATATGGTGATTGAACCAATTATACCACACAGAGGAAAAATAAATTTTGGCTTAATTTATCTTAACTCTTCCTTAATGCACGGCTTTTTTTCAGGCGACCTAGTTTTAGATAATGGAGAAAAGATTCATATTGAAAAGATGTTAGGTCACGCTGAAGATATTTATTGGCGCTGGTAAAATAGTTAAGATAAAAGTCGTTATTATAGGTTCTGGTATAGCAGTTTTAACTATAACAGCGTACTTAAATCGTGAGGTTCCATATAATCTTTTTTTTTTTAAAAATGTTTATTGAATATTTCTTTAAAGTTTTTTAAATATTTTTAAATAATGCTAAATAATATTGCAGTTTACCAAGTAAAACAGAAATATAATTAATAAAAGAAATTCTGTGGATGCTATTTTTAATACTTTTATTAAAAAAAAAAAAATGAAAGTTGTAATTATAGACCAAGTTCTTTTAATTTTTCTTTATTTGCCGCAACCTTGTCTGGCGTAAGATCATACCACTTCCAAAAAATAAAGATTGTGATAAGCACAAATATAGCCGGAATAAGAGCAGCATGGATTCTAATCCCTAATAAAGGCCAGAAAACATTATCAGCTCCAACAGCATTAACTAAACCTTCATAAGTTTGTACTCCTGCAGGAAAGTTTGTTAGGAGATGAACAACAATAAATACAAGCGCTTGAAAAGTTCCACTAAGTCGAATGAAAAATAAAGTATATCCATAATAGAGTGCTGCTTGTCTTTTTCCTGTCCGAACAGCTAGATCGTCGAGAACATCTCCCATAGTTGGAGGGTCCATTGCCCACTGACCCCCAAGACCTATTCCAAACAAGAACAATGCTATAAGATAAAATGGTATTCCATTTACGAAAAAAATTGGTAAAAAAGTTATAAACATTGCTAAGCCAGCAAAAAGACTCAATTTTTTATTATTATTTACTCTACGCGCAAAATACCCCCAAAGAGGTACTGAAGCGAAAGCACCAATGAGCATAAATGCCATCAGAATGCTTAAAAACCCTGAATCTTCGTTTAAGACAAAAATAATCATATAAAATGCTGAAGCTTGTAATAAAGCAACACCTGCCTGATATCCAAAGAAAAATATAGTTTTAACCATAAAGCGACGATCTGATACTGCTCTTCTAACACTTTTTAAAAATGGTTCGCGTTCTAGTTCTTCAGCTTTCATCCTATATTCTTGATATCTGGCTCTTAATTTTGGTCCTTCAAAGACACCAGGAACCATTAAGAGGAAGAATATTATTCCTAATCCAACGCTAATCCAACCTGCTAAACGATAAGTTTCAGGAAATGAATTCTGAACAAACATAGGCGTAATAATAAATCCTGCGACAATGCCCATCATACCAATTAATGTTCCAATCGTAGTTGCTGTTCTTCGTTCATCCAAATTCTGAAATTTATCAGGATAAAGTGCATTTGAATTTACATTCCAAAGTGTATAAAGGGTATCATATAAACAAAGTGTAATCAAAAACCACGCAAAAATTAGCCATTGATTGTCTGCTACTAACTGAGGTGTACCATACCAATTGGTTGGAACTAAAAATATCGATAAGTAAGAAAAAAGCCATGGTATTGATATAAGTAATATCCATGGAAATCTTTTTCCCCATCTTTTCTCCCATGGCATCTTTATACGGTCCATCAAATAACCAATAAGTGGGTCGTTAATAGCATTCCACAATGAGAATATAATAAAAGCAGTGCCGCATAATACTACATTCAATCCGATTTCTGCCTCATAGAAAAAGAAAACAAATAATCCGAATGGTCCTGTGATCCATTGACCGAAGAACTGAGCCATTCCATAAGATGACATGATAATCCTAGAATTCTCGTATTCTTTTTGTTCTTTTATTTTAGCCATTATTATTCACCACATATTTAAGTTTTAATTTTAAATCCCAAATCTTTTAAATATTAATTGCTTAAATTTTAAGTTAATTTATACAATATCTCATTTAAATATTGTTTAATTAACCTCGAAATTTATTTTCTCGTACTTGTTTATTGTTGAAATTTTAAAAACTTTTATTACAAATTTAATTATATTGTTTGTCAAAGAACTATTTAAAACTTAATTTGGAGTTTATATTGAAGATCGTTATTTTTGAACCTCATCCAGACGATTTGTTATTCGGACCTGGACCTATTCTTCTTGAATGGATTAAAGAAAAGAAACACGATATCCATATCATTACCGTCACTGACGGAAGGGCGTGTTATAGATCTGGAGACGACGTGTATTCCGAAGATGTTGCTAAAATGACCGAAGATGATGTTGCTAAAATGAGGATTAATGAAGCAAAAAAATCAATTGAATTTTTAGGGCTTCCTCATCGAAATCATTATCTATTTAATTTTCACGACGCCGATGGACAGAAGTATGTGAAAGAAGGGATCGAAAAAGCAAAGCCAATTATTAAAGATGTGAATAGATTGGTTTTACCAAGCACTCACAACCTTCACGTGGACCATCAAGCTACTCACGATATAGCCGTAGGTGCTGCGAAAGAACTAAATTTAACAGATATTGAATACCTTGTTTATTTTATTCCCTCCTACGGTAAATTTCAAGAAGATTCGAAGGATCGGCAATTTGAATACACTATCGATGAGGTCAAAGCAGAAGTTCTGAAGGAATGGTTAAATATATATCAATCCCAGGCAAAGATCAAATGGACATGGAAAATGTATGCGCGGTTTTTACGGAAAATACGAACTTGGACTTATGCTAAATATACTTTTGCCGAGATTGGAACATATTATAATTTTTAAAATAGATCATTTACTATTGTGATTTAATGTCTGATGTAGAAAACCTAAAAAAAGCAACTGAAATCTTAAAAAATTCCGAGAAAATCGTTGTGTTTACGGGAGCAGGAGCTTCAACTGAATCCGGGATCGCTGACTTTAGAAGCGAGGGAGGTTTGTGGTCTCGCTACGATCCTTCAATCTATGCAAGCTACCACTACTTTCTGGAAGATCCGAGCAAGTTTTGGACTATGCATAACGAATTAGTCGATATTGTAGTTAATGCGAAGCCGAATCCAATTCATTATGCGGTTGTTGAGATGGAAAAACTTGGGAAAATAAGTGCAATAATCACTCAAAATGTAGACGCATTACATCAACGTGCAGGAAGTGGAACTTATAATAATATACCAATTTACGAATTACACGGTTCTTATGAAAAATTAGAATGTATTAGGTGTAAAAAAGAATTTCTTTTTGAGGAAGTTGAGACTAAGAACGTAAAATATCCCGTTTGTGAATGTAGTGGGTATATAAAACCAAAAGTAGTGCTATTTGGAGAACCATTGCGCTCAAGCGTGTTAAAAAGAGCAATGAACGCTTGTAGGTCTTGTGATTGTTTTATGATGATAGGAAGCTCTTTACTTGTATCCCCAGCGAATTTTTTACCCTCCATCGCGAAAGAAAGTGGTGCAAAAGTAATCTTCGTAAATCGAGAGCGTACCGCAATGGACGATATTGCTGATATCTTTTTAAAAGGTAGTGGAGGAGAAATTTTGCCAGAATTAATCCAAAAACTATGAAAGAAATAAAATCGAGAAATTTACACTGAAATTAAAGCTAATTCTTAATAAAGTTATTTTTACCAAGAAAAATGATAATATTTAAATAATTTACAGTTAAATGATGAATTGTACACTATTTCAAATAATTTGAATTTTTATTTAATTAATCTCTAAAATTAAGCGGCAATTTCACTTATTCAAAAATATTTTAAGACACTAATTCAAGTTAGATCGACAAACTTGGTTGGTATATCTTGATAAATTCTATTTAGGGATTTACGATACAACGGAGTATTTTATAAAGAGGATGTAATTTAATGATTGAAATAATCGTAGCTTTTTTGATTCTCATAGGAGGAGTTGTTATTATAATTTTCTCTAGTAGTTTTGCTGTAAAAAATTCAGCATTACTTGCAACAGCCTTAGGGATATCACCATTAATAATTGGAGTAACTTTAGTATCAATAGGAACAGATATTTCTGAAATTTTTAATTCAATTATTTCCTGTTCTTTGGGTCACGGAGATATTGATGTAGGAGATTCTGTTGGCTCAGATCTCACGCAACTCACTTTAGTTTTTGGGCTTCTACCACTAATTTGTGGTGCATTTCATGTTAATAGAAAGGACATAATAATATTAGGTTCTTGCGAAGTTCTGTCTTTATTATTGATCTTTACTATTGTTGAGAAAGGTTATATAACTCGTTTGAACGCTCTATTTATGGTTTTCAGCCTTGTAATTTATTTTTGGTTAATATATAACGCTAATAAAGAGAGCATACTGCATAGAATAGAATTGATAGAAACGCCGCAACCAACAAAGAGTAAAAAAACTCTCCTTTTGTTTGCTGCAATAGGTTTTGTAGGCGTCACGGCTGGCTCCTATATCATCGTAAATTCTGTTATTTATATATCGCAAGCTCTAAGTATTCACGAATATATCGTCAGTTTCTTCATCCTCTCAATAGGAACCTCGCTACCAGAACTCGTCGTTGATGTACACGCTCTTCGTCATGGCCATCATTCCATAGCAATTGGAGATATAATTGGTTCTTGTATTGTAGATTCTACTTTATCTATAGGCATTGGTCAAGTCTTCTTCCCTCAAGCGGTCTCAGCAGAATTAGCGGTACCTACGGTTTTATATACGCTCATTGTTAGTATAATCGTAATAGTTGTAGTAGCAGCTAGACAAAAAATGGACAAAAAAGCTGGAGTATTTTTTATATTCCTTTATGCAATGGCTTTTGTATTTCTATTTGGATTAGGACTTTAAGCCTAAACTTTTTTAAGTGAACAGGATTATTCTGGTAAATAAAACTTACATATAGTACACTGTTTTGCTTTCAATCGCCTATCAGGTCCGAGAATGATATATTTGCTTTTCATATCCCCGCCGCATTTTGGACAATTTTTCACAAAGTTCTCTTTTATTGAATCTAAAACTTTCTGGATGCTTTTCTCTAGCTGAAGTAATTCATTTGCGTTTTCTATTATTTTTTTCGCCGAGATAATGCCAATTCCCTTAATCCATGCTA
>JAUWHC010000194.1 GCA_030606095.1 Promethearchaeota archaeon
AATATCCAACAGAAGTTCTGTAAGGTTCCCCAACTAAACTAAAATACATAGCTGTACTATTTTCTTTCTCTCCTGGACCAGAATTCTGATTATTAGTATTTGTATTCAAACCCCATGAATTTTGATAATCATAATAATTCGTACTACTATTGTAAAATTCATAATAATCGATATCATAACCATAACATTCAATCCAATTATCAGAATCTATAGTAATATTAAGAGAATCGGTTTTAAACCAAGGTGTAATAAAATCCGTTGAATTTCCAGTGAATGTATATTGTAAAACATTGTTCCCATTATAAATGCCTAAAACATCCCAATCAGCTTCAATTTCGATTCTTGAAAAGTGTAGCCTTATTGCATATGCTCCAGTTTCAGTTATTGTGCTATGAACATTAGCAAGAATAGAGGGATCACCGTTTAAATTTGCCCCATAATAATGAACTGGAGTTCCAGGATCATCGATATTTTGAAATGATTGATTTATACGGTACGGGGTGTCCAATTCATAAAAATCGCTCTCGTTTATCCAGTCTCTAGTATCTTGAATATTTTTAACATTAATATCAATATTAGAAATCTCCCAATCGTGAACATCATCAAGATAATAATTTAAATTAAGTTCTTCTTGATTGGTTAGAGACACTTCTTGATCGTATTTATACAAATTGCCATAATCAGTTATGTTTAAAGATATTTCATTGCCTTCAAATAAAACTGAATCGGTATCTGCAAGTAATGGTTTTTGGGAGAGGCTTTTAAAGTCTCTGTCTATTTCTGTAATATTATTGGAATTTGAAATGAGAAAACTACTAGAAAGAAATATTGCTAATATAATAGTAAGATTTGCTATTCTAAGAACTGAGGTTTTTTTAAAAATTGAATTATTAGAAATATTTTTCATAATATACCCTAATGTTGATTAAAATAATTATATAGAATTTATAAAAACTAAAACTAATAAATTTAAGTGTTAAGCTAGAAGCAAGAAATTTAGGATAGGTATGTTTTTTAACAAGCTTCAACCTAAAAAATAATAATAGGAATGCTAAATTAAACGACTATTCTATCCTATACTTAGTTAGGAATATCATTGATAAATTCTGATTTTAGTATATTAACATAGGAGAGTTTATCTCCATTTGTTAATGAGTTTACTTTAATTCCCTTGTTATTATAAGTATCTGGAGGTATTTGATCAAAAAGAGAGAGAATAAGGATAATAGTATTTTTTACGAACTCTTTTTTTCTAGTTCGTTTCAAAATTTTCATTAATTCAATATATGATTTATTTTTCCAAATTTCTGTTTTTTCTTTGTTTGTGTTTTGGTTTTGAAAGAAATCAATAATACTTAGATAATAATCAAGTTCATAGTTATCGCTATTATTTGATGTCTTCATTATTGATGTGTTCATTATTGTTAAACCTTATTCTTAAATATATAACCTTAGAATTTGTTTTTAAATTAGATGAGAATCTTCGTTTTTTGTTATTATATTTCGCACATATTTTTTTTGGGAACGTTATATATTGAAAATTAAATCCCATTGTGCTCAGGTAAAAAATGCATACTGGTACTTTATTTTTTTTTGTAATACTTAGATATGATTTTGCAAGAAAGGATTTTGTAATAAAGAGTAAATTTTAAGTTTTCTTATGTTACAAATTTTCCAATTCCGGAGGGACATAATCATAAGTGACAAAGAATCGTTTTCTTACGTCTTTAATGTTATAAGTTTGCGTTTGGGCACCACTAGTCTCAACAACAAAAGAACTTACTATCGAGCCTAATCGACAAGAGTCTAAAAGAGTCATATCTAAAATTAATCCCGTTAAAATCCCGGCCCGATAACCGTCTCCGGCGCCTGTTGTATCAATAATTTTTTCAGCCTTAGCAATTGGAATTTCTACGCGGAATATATTATCCGAATCGCTTTTATAGATAAGTTCTGAACCTTCTGAACCTTTAGTTTTAATAATAGATTTGACAAGCTTAAGAAGTTCGTTTTCATTTAATTCTGTTTTAGCCATTACATGATTTATTTCATAAGTATTTCCAATCAAAATTTCTGTTTTTTTCAAAATATCTAGTAAGATATTCTTAGGAAATAATGGTGTTATTTGCCCGGGGTCGAAAATCATTGGTATTTTTAATTCTTCTAGTTGTTCGGAAAAATTTGTCATAGCTTCAATACCTTGGGTTGAGTTTATTGCATATACATATTGTTCGGGGTTTTGAATTTTTTGTCGTAAATCGATATTTTTGCTCTCGTCTAAAGCGCCTCCGTGAAATATTATCATCTGATTAGCCTTGATATCGTTTACAATATAACAGGCCGCTGTAAAAAGTTTTTCGCGAACATCTATGTTAAGTTCGATATTTTTAAACTTTGTTATATGGCTTTTATAGCCTAAGCTTTCAAAATCTTTCCCAACTGAACCTAATAGTGAGACTTTAGAAATGTTAAGTAATCCAAGGTTAAAAGCAATATTACCTGCAGTACCGCCGTAATGTTGAATGCGGCTTTTGGCAGTAACCGTGCTCTGATATTCTTCTTTTTCGTGATCAATAGAAACTGCGTTAACAAAATTCTCTTCAAAAGTCATAATATAATCAAAAGCTAAAGAACCCAGAACAATGATTTTATCTCGTTTCATAAAGAAATAAACCTTTTAGTATAATTTAGAAAAACTATATTATTATAATCCTTAACATGTATTAAAGATTTTATAAATTAAAGAACCTATCAAATCTAAGAGTATTACTTTTAAAGTATTTATAATTCTAAGGGATATATGAAAGACCTAATAAAGTCAATTGAATCCTTAAAAAATTGCGACATATCAAACGTCATAGATACTCGCATTAAGCAATTTATTTCTGTTAAAAAGAAAGGAATTTCGGAAATATTTAAAGAACTATGTTTTTGCATAATGACAGCTAATTGTGGGGCTGAGAAATGTATCGAGGTAAACGATCGAATAGATAAAGGATTCTTGAATCTGTCGGAAGAAGAATTAGTTAACAAATTTAAAGAATTTGGTTATCGCTTTCCAAATATAAGAGCAAAGTATATTGTGGATGCTCGAAACTATATCTCCGAGTTAGAAAGCATAATAAATTCTAATATAGATGAAATTAAATTAAGAGAATGGGTTGTAAAAAATATTAAAGGCTTAGGATATAAAGAAGCGAGTCATTTTTTACGAAACATAGGCTATAAAAACTTGGCAATAATTGACTTCCATATCGTCGATCTTTTAGTGAAATACGATTTAATAGAAAAACCTAAATCTATGACCAAAAAGAAATATATAGAAATTGAGAATGTTCTCAAACAAATTGGAAGAGAATTAGATCTGGACATGGCCAAGTTGGATTTATACCTATGGTATAAAGAAACGGGAAAAGTGCTAAAATAAACTTCAAATTACCTTAATAAATTATCTAAAGGTAAATCTAAATCTATTTCAGCGTTTTTTAATCTCTTCATAAATTCAATGGTTCCAAGATCATTTATCATTAATTCTAGCAAATTTTGGTATAATGCTTCTATATTATCTTGTCCCATTTGAAAGTAGATGTTCTCGTGAGATAGATTTAAATTTAAAATTTCCCAAAGCCCTTGAATGCATTCCTTAATATTTTCAAAATTAGTTATTGCTTTTTTCGTCGATTCGAATACATCATCATCCATATTATACATATTTTATTCTTACCTCTTAAATGGGATAAAAAATTTTACAGTTAAAAATTTCTGGATATTTAAAGAATTATGTGATCAAGCAACAAACCAACTGAAATTAGAAACTTTTTATTAAAATAGTTATTTTTATTTTTCCTGCTTTTTAAAAACCCTAATAAATTCTTACTCTCTACTTATTTATATTATGTATTATTGTCTCTTCTATTATATTTACTAACATCGATGACGCACAAAAAGTGTGGTGCGATTCCACGCTCACTTCCGCTCAATGTTATCCCGCAAGAACTCCAGATTATCATAGTTAGAGGGGCAAATAGAAATTCTTGTTTAGAGAGAAACAGTTAACTAGAGAAAATATAACTACGAGAGTTTAAAGAAAGCATTAGAAGGCATTCCCGAATGCTCTTGAAGTTGATGGGATAGAAGATATAGGGTTAAGGCTATTATCCAGAGTTAAGTATGGATGGCAACAGAAATATAATCTGATATAAATTTTAATCACTTCTAAGAAGGTGAATTTAAAATAATCTTAAAACTCAAATATAAATATATTTAATTTTTTTAATTATTTAATTCATTAATTCACAATGAATTAACTTTTTGAATAAACATCAACTTTTCTCGTATTAAGAATTAATCGACTCTAAACAATAAACAGTTATGAATGTGGAAAAAGGATTAATAAACGCAATTGTTTACACGGATATACACGACGCGTTAGGACCAAATCCTATTTATTGGTCTCCTTCTAGTTTACCAGAAAACATTAGATTGCTGGTTGGAATTAAAACAGTTACAATCCTTACAGGAGATCAAGGAATTACACCAGAATCTCTCCTTATTATCCCCTTTCCATCTTTAAGGCTAAAAGGGTTAATAAGATATATTGAAAGGGAAGATGAAACTAAAAGAGGAGGGTACGCTAGGTCAGCTATTACTTTCTTGTTTAAAGAACAAGATGATATTATTTTCTATAAATATATGGTTTACCTTAAAGCTCCTTTCAATGAAACAGCGAGAAAAATTATAGAATTAGAAAACCAACAGGCTGAAAGTGAAAGAATTTTTGAAGAGATAAAATTATTAGGAGATAGCATTAGTGAGTTACTCGAAGATTATAGAAGTAAAGAGATTTCCCCACACTCTAGTGAAGAATTTCCCGAATATAGAGATAAAAAAATAGATAAAGTTAATTTCAAATTCAAATTAGTAGTAGTAGGAGACCCTGGCGTAGGAAAAACATCAACTATTCTACGATTTTCCGATAAAGCATTTCTTAGAACTTACATCCCAACTCTAGGTGTAAGCATCACCGAGAAAAGCTTTCGCGTTAAAGATTGGGTGATAGAAATGATATTATGGGATATCGCAGGACAGACTAAGTTCCAAACGATGAGAAAACACTTTTATCAAGGCTCAAAAGCTATTATGCTTATTTTTGATTTGACAAATCCAATGTCGTTTAGAAGCATAAAGAATTGGTACAACGATGTAAGAAAAAACATGGAAGGAGAGCCAAAATTGATAGGATGTATACTTGGAAATAAAAGCGATCTGAAGGAGTTACGAGGGATTCAAAAGAGTGAAGCATTGATATTAGCCAAAGAGTTGAATCTTGAATACATAGAAACCAGTGCTTTGACGGGAAAAAATGTGGAAAATGCTTTTTTTTCTATAGCAAAAGAAGTAATTGAAACTCATTTAAAAGAAATATAAAGGTAACAAATATGAATATTGAAGAAGCAATATATAAAAGAAGAACCATAAGAAGATATAAGCAAGACCCAATTCCAACCGATATTCTGAAAAAATTAATTGATTATGCTCGAGTAGCGCCTGCAGGAAGCAACATTCAAAGCCTCGAATTTATTATCGTTGAAAGCCATGAGATGCGAGAAAAATTATTTCCACTCGTAAGATGGGCATCGTCTCTCCCTAAAGAAAAAAGAACGCCTGAAAGCGGGAGAAAACCAACGGCTTATATCGTTGTACTTGTAAATACCGATATTAAGCAATCTTATGTAGACTTCGATGTAGGTGCCGCCGTTGAAAACATTTTACTTGGCGCGATTAGCTACGGGATAGGAAGCTGCTGGATGGGCTCAATAAAAGGAAGTAAAATTAAAACTTTACTTGAAATCCCCGAAAACTACGAAATTAAACA
>JAUWHC010000377.1 GCA_030606095.1 Promethearchaeota archaeon
GAACCTTTATCTTTAAATGATCTCAGTTTGTTCTTGTTTGGAATGTCGGGGTTAAACAGGATTTTTCCTCAATATGCTTTTAGAACAGTTCCTTCTGCGGGTGGATTGTATCCCATCGAAATATACCCTGTAGTTAATAATGTTACCCGTTTAGAAAAAGGAGTCTACCATTATAACATTCAAAATCATTCATTAGATTTATTAAAAGAAGGAGATTTTAGAGGTAAGGTAGCTGAGGGCTGTCTTGGTCAAAATATGGCTTTTACTTCAGCTGTAAATTTTATTTGGACGGCGGTAATTGAACGCTCAAAATGGAAATATTTACAAAGATGCTATAGATATATTTATTTAGATGCAGGGCATATCGGTCAAAATTTTTACTTAGTAGCTGAAGCGCTCGGTTTAGGGGCTTGTACTATTGGAGCAATTTATGATGATGAATTGAATATCTTGCTCGAAATCGACGGAATCAATGAAACTTCGATCTATGTAGGTGTATTAGGTAGAAAATTTAAAGAATAGAAATAAAAAATGCATAGAACCGATACAGAAATTACACAAATGATTTTCTCAAGAATCTCAAATTTTCTCTTGAGAAATTTATTACTTTTTGATCCTTTCTAAAATAAATTCCTCTGGTGTTTAGCGAAAAAATAATAGCAAAATTTAAAACTTACTATGAAAGGAATATGGACTTAGATTTTTGCTTTATTAATTCTCAGATAATTAATGAAAATTAGATTACGGAAGACATTAGAATCAATAGTCATCATATTATAGAAGTTATAAAAATATATAGGTATATAAATTAAATTTGTAGGGTAAAAATTTTAGATAATTAAAAGCGAGTTGACCATTAATTTTAAACTATCTAATCTTTTTAGAAAAAGATTTTTAATCGTATGTTTTATCAATTATTAAGGTTTTTAAATAATATCCATCTCGTAAGAAAACCATTTAAATAGAATTAGATTATTAATATTTAACACGATAAAAATAGAATGATGATTTTATTGAATTATATATTGGAGGGCATAAATTAATGAATGAAACTGGCAAGTTTTCAAAGATAACAGAGAAATTAAGCAAATTATTTCATAGAATATTTGAACCAAGTCATATTTTTTATACAATTACATTTTTTATTGTAGTTGTAATAATTTCTTTACTAAGTTTTATTGCAAGTCCTATTATTGGAAATGTGTTACTATTTATTGCTTCAACTTTCTCATTAACTTTTATAATTTTAACGATTTTTGGAATAATTCCAAATATGAAATCTTTTTTATTTTCACCCGATAAAAAGTTTGATCGAAGGAAGATTCTTAGTTTAACAATCGCATTTATAATTAGCACGGTTATTACTGCATTGTATTATATTTTTACTTCTCTTCCTGAATTCCCGATTCAATTCTTAAGATGGGATTACGTTCTTCCATATTTATTTGTTGGTATATATTTTGGTTGGAATGTTATTCAAATCTTTTTTATTAAGACAGGATTTGAACAATATTCTGTAAAAGTTGACAATTGGGTATTAAAAGATAAAGAAGACTTTAAACAGAATCAATTCTTAAGTTCAATATTTCTAATTTTAGCTTTAGCAGTGCCAGTATTAATCCAAATAGGCACATATTTAGGATTTATTGATTATTTTGAGGCTGATCCGGGTAATCTTTTTGATCCATTGTTATGGTTTAATGGTTGGAATATTGCTATGTTTGTAATTATTGCTATTATATCTTGGCGTTTAATTACTATATACTTTAAAAGCAATAGAAATAGAACTCCAAACGTATTTTCCTCAATATTTTACATTTTAATCTGGATTATTATTTGGTATAGATCGTTTAGTTTTATAAACTCGTTTAGAAGCGTCGCTCAAGCTGGAGGAATAGATTTTTTCAGAATATTAATGGATATTCTTTTAATGATCTTTACTACTATCATGGTTTTAAAGGGATTAGGATCAAAAGTTAATAGGTTTAGAATTTTAAATGAGGACAATTTAGCTTTTATCCTTTTTGCTTTTACCATTTTATATATTGAAGGCCAAATTGTCATGATAACTGGAGCTGGTGCATTAATAGGATCTTATACTGATAGATATCAGATAAGCATGCTAAACAACTTTTTGATTTTAGTAGTGACTATAAGCTTTTACTGGTGGTATTCTGAATACACTTTAGAAAGAAAAGGTCTAATTCTTAGGAAAGCCTTTAAACCAGAGGAAGTTATCGTAGTTGTTAAAGATTTTAAAGAATATCTAATTAATAGCGGTGCTCTTAGTGCAAATAAAATAAGTGATGACGAATTTCAGAATTTTTTAATAAAAAACAAATTAAACATAGACAAATCGGATAAACCTGAATTAGGGAAAGTTGACGAATAGAAAATTAGATTATAGTTAACATTTAAAGAAAATTAAGTTTAAGAAATTTGATGGAAGACGTCGAAAATATTTTACTAAAGATTCAAGATAGTACGAATCCGCAGGAAATTAACGACATTTTAATTGAACTAAGCAAGAAACCGAACGAAAAAACTTTAGTTATTGTAGATTATTTTTTAGATTCGTTGAATACGACAATCTTAAATAAAATTAAATTAAATTTGATTTTTCTCCTAGGTACAATTGGGAGCGTAACAGTCTTAAATAGAAAATATTTGAATTTTTTAATCGAAAGCTATTTTAACTCAGACAGATGGATTAGAAACGAGATTATTCAATCTTTTCTCGTTATTTTGCAAAACCACAAATACAACAATGAGATTTATCAAATAATAGAACACGCGTTAAACGAAGATTACGCGCCTATAAAAAAGAGCGCCTTAAGCGTTTTAATGATATTAAAGGAGCTTCCCGAAAAAGTTGTATTAGCTCTCTTAAGGGTTTTAGATACAAACAACGAAGAAATTGTTGAAATGGGATTGAAGATATTAAAAAGAGACGTTCGAACAGGGGATGAATTATTTGAGTTGTTAAACATCTCAAAAGGTTATACAATTTTAAACAAATCCATAGTTAGAGTTTTAATTTTAGAGTATTTTAATTCAATAAGTGAATTAGAATCGTTTATAGAAAAAATTAATTCCTCGAAATGGGAAGAAGAATATAAAATATTATGTCATACCGAAATTAACTCGTTTCAAAGAATTTTAAAGAAAAATGCATAAGGTTTGTTAATGAAATTAATTTATTCATAGTTTTCTAATACGATTTCCAGTTTTTCGTTTGAATATATTATCTC
>JAUWHC010000131.1 GCA_030606095.1 Promethearchaeota archaeon
ACATTCCCATCATCTTAGTTGAAACCTGATTAGTTAAAAGAACGGCGCAATTGTAAGTCTCCGAGATTCGAGAAAGAGCGTGTATCATGTTGTTTAAAAAGCTTTGTCGGCGAGCTAACATGCCAATACCCACGTATTCAGCCCGCAATAGAGCCATCAAACTGTCTACTACGATTAGCCGCACATTTCGAGTTTTACATAGCGCCTCCGCTTTTTGAATCATTTGCGATTGATGGTCCGACGAATAAATCCTGGCGTGATAGATCTGCGATAGTACCTTTTTTGGTTCGAGTCCAAACCTTTTAGCGATTCTTTTGATCTTTTCCTTAGAAAATGTGTTTTCGGTGTCGATGTAGGCTACAGTCGAACCTAAACCTCCTTGTTTTTTAGGAAGCTGAATGGTTACAGCGATCGTGTGGGCTAAATTAGTTTTCCCGGACTTAAAGGGCCCATACACTTCGGTAAGTTTGCCGGTTTGGAATCCTCCGCCTAAAATTCTGTTTAGTTCGGAAGAGCCGGTGGTAATATACTCGGTGTTCTCGTAGATATCCTCTGCTGGTATGAACTCAGTCATTCCTAACGCGTTTCGTGCGTTCCAAATCAGTTTTTTGGCGGTTTTATCGCCTAGACCATCGATCTCCGATATGATATTATGTGGGGACATCGCTAAAGCCTCCGCCGTGCTAATACCGCTCTCTTGCATGAGCTTAATTTGTCGAGCGTTGATCCCTTTTACTTGGTCTAAATCTGACGTTTTTCGATATCAACTCCATGTTGTAATTTGAATTAAATCAGATTAGAAACGGTTATTAATAAAGAAAAAAACAAGAGAATTGAGAAAATTTTACGAATTTAGTCTTCTTGATCGCTAAGAAAATTCTTGAATGGTTGTCTTAAAATTGAATTATATTTGTTCAATATATATAGATAATTCTTCTAAAAATTCTTGCGGTGTAATACCGTGGGTTAAGACTTTGTGCCACATTTTAACGTTAGCAGAGTGAAGATTTATTTCTCTATTTTCTAACTGATCAGCGAACTCAACTATAACTTCATCGATATAAAACTCGGATTTGTCGAATTTGCCAAAATAACCTCCAAAAGCAAAAAATAAATTCACTATCATTTCAATATCTTCGTCTGAAAAGCATTTTCGGCACGACCTACAGATCACTCCAAGCTTCAAGCTTGTCTGGTACATCTTATGTCGCTCTTTTATGTCAGCTCGGCAGATCGAACATTTTATCCCGTTCGAGATCGTGAAGTTTGGCGCATTGATCATAAATAAGATTCTTCACCTATGTATTTAAAGGAAAAGGAAAATTGGCACACGAAAATTTTGCCTTTATATAATCGGAAATGCTAACCCTTATTACAAATTTGCGATTCCGGATTCTCCAATTTCATAGACAAACTTCGTAGAAGTACCATTCGAACTAACTTCCATCTGTTTTAAACCCGAACCTATAGCTTTCGATAAGTTGACATTTATCGAGTTTATTCTATCGTATAACTTGCTAAAAAAAGGTTTTGTCTTGCCTGAGTTAGGATCGAAAGATACTTCGTGGATCAAGATTAGAATTATTTTCTCTCTTAGGCAACGCATTATTAAAGGAAATAACTGGACGCTGAAAAATTCGTCCAAAATGGCACCTCGCTTTTTAAAATCCGAGTTAGAAGCGATAGAATAGCGCAGAAAATGAGAAATATTGTCGATAACGATAATTTTGACATTATTCGGAAAAATCGTGGTCTTCAATTTTCTAAAGTAAGCCGACTGCTTTTGGTAGTTTGAAAAAGGTTTTATTCCAGGAGCAACAAAAATATTTTTCAGAATGTAATTGACTTTATCAGGAAAACTTTTAAAAAGAGATCTTAACCTTTTTTTAGGGAATTGTTCGCTGGCTTGTATCCAGACGCACTGGTCACGGTAAGGAATTTTGATAGTTATAAGGGTGCTAACAAATTGTAGCGCTAAGGTGGTCTTACCTGTACCTGATTTTCCCGCGATCGATATAAGTCCATTGTCCTTAGATAAATCGAAAATGTAAGAAAAAATCGCCGATTTTTCGAGCTCGATCATGATTTAATCACATCTAAAATTTAATCGCTATCCAGTAAGTCTAAAACTTCTCTCTGAATTTTATCTACATCTTCTCGGCGCTTCTGGCTCTCGTTAGATATTTCCCTCGAAGCGATCGAGCCTTGAGGATCGTTCGATAGTAGTTGTTGGAGCATAATTAATGCCATTAAATCGTCGAAATTTCTACCTTGCGAAGTTTGGTTTCCGCTCGCAAGAACTCCAAGTAATCCATTTCCGCTCTTTCTCGCTTTATAGAACAAATAGAAGAACAGCCCTACACCGATAATAACTAAGGTGTATACGGGTTCTTTTTGGTAAAACATCAACATTGCGACTACGATCGCCGCTAAACAAAACCCTTTCATTTACCGATGCACCTCTAGTTTTTTTAATTTTCTCGGAGCAAACGTTTTAAACCTTCTTTTTCGAGTCAATAGCTTTACGCTTGGAAATCTGACCTTTCTTAAAGCATTGAAACAACTACCGATAATCCATAAGAAAATTTTCAAAACGAAATAACCGAGCACAACGAAAAGCAAGTATTCGACGTAGTATAGGACTTCGAACGGCAAGGATATAAAATAGAGGTCAACGAAAAACCACGCGATTGCGCCCGACGCGACGACTAAAGCTATTTGGTAAAGCGAATATCTCGGGTCCATTTTAAAAGTCTCGCCGATAACTCTTATGTCTTGCCCAGAAGGTTCGGAACCGATCATAAGCGATACGCAGAAAAAGATGGCAACTACGTTTACCCACGGATCGGTTTCAATGTTGAAAATAATGTCTAAGCAGAAGAGAAAAAGGAGGGTGGACACGAACAACGGGGCTACGCTGATGGCAAAAGATTGTAGGAACGAATTTCGCTCGAACTCGGGTAAGCCGACCGAACCGTGAGGAGCAACCCTTACTTTGTCTTCGCTGCGATATTTAACCGTAAGTTTACCGGGTTTGACGCTAAATAGAATACAAAAGGCGTAGTGAGATAATTCGTGGACGACGATTCCAATGAAGGCTAAGACGTGTAGAAACGCTTTGAAACCCGTAGTATGAGCGCGTCTATACCAAGCTTGAACTCCGATAGAAAATAATAGCATTAAGAACAGCCATACGAATAGATTCAACATAAAATCAATGTATAACGAGTATATAAAAAGAAAAAATCTAATTGATGGGAATTGCAAGCAATAAATATTATAATTTTGGGCAACTAAACAAAATACGCTATCAGGTAAAGGAAAAATTATTGTAATAACAGGAGCAATGTCATCACTAATATTAAAAATATCAATAAAAAGAAAAAAAAGAATTAGAACCTTATGAAAATTATAGAGGGATTTAAAACAAGTTTATATTTCTTATTATCTTATCCCGATTAGGGTCTAGATTAACTTTTATTTGTAATATTGAAAGAAGTGTTTCTTTACTAAGTTCCATTTTCCCTAAAGTGAAAACTTCAATTTATCCGGATAAATCGTTCTTGAAAAGAATAAAAAAACGCAAAAGTTAGACTATTTGCTCTTTTTGAAGGCACGAACGAACGCTAACTTTTCTTTGACCGTCAAAATATTCGATGGATCGTCTATAGTTAATAAGTCTTCCTCGTCAAACCGCTCTCCGCATTCTGTGCATTCGAGCTCGGCTCCAGACTCCCACGCAAACCTAATCATCTTCTTGGACTTACATCGCGGGCAGCTAAATCTCTCGAACCGAAAATCCTCGCGTTTCTCCAAATGCTCCAACTCTTTTTTTCGAATCTACTTTATTTAATAGTCTTATTTTAATTATTTAATTTCTTTGACTTTTATATAAAAAAAAATATTGAAGGTACAAGGTTTTAGCAGAAATGAGCTAATTCTTTCTAGCAAAACTTCTTTAAAAAAATGGGGTTTAAATAGGACAATTTTTACAAATTAATGATAAATATAATAATTAACATGTATTTTCAACGGGAGACTTAAGAAAAGTCGAAGATTTAAAACCCAATTCTAATATAATTTGATTAATGCATAGATTTTATAAGGGATTTTATCTTATTAAGAATATTGTCATAATTCTATTTTGACATATATCCAAGATTATTTTAAATCAATTTTATTATTAGGATTGTTTTTATATTCCCAATTTAATCTGTAACTTCGACGGTGGTGAAAAAGTCATTTTACTAGTTGGGATTAAAATTGCAAAATTGTGTTTTTCACGAAAAAATGTAAATATTATCTTCTAAATTTGAAACATTTCACTATAGATTGATGGATTTTAGAAGAATAATTATTAGTTTCCGCATCAGATTTCACTATTTACGCTTTTATAGGTTGTCTTTTTAAACTTCTACCCTATTTTTTATCTAATTCCAAATCTTAAAATAGCATACTGGTGATCTTCATTTCTTAGTTTAAAAATAATTACAGAATTTAAATATTAAAAAATACTAAAAAAAAAGTTAGTGATTAAAAAAAATGGCAACCCACGAATTAGTAAAAATCGATTCGCTAGAAGTCGACTCCGTTAACAACCCTCTGGAGCGCTGCGATATTTGCGGTTCTTGCGACATTGTCGAAACTCGTGAGGGCTTCACCTGTCGGGATTGTGGTATCGTTCTGGAAGTTCAGAAATTAGAGTACCACAGACCATACGACGCCGACATCGTTCAATATGCCGTCTTGGGTAAAACTCAGATGGGATACAAAAGCGAAAGGATTCGTGCGAAAAACTCGGTTAGGCTCGAAGGGTTAAACAGGCTAGACTCTCACCGTACAAGCGAGGAAAACATTGTAACTTCGGCAAGAATTGCTATAAAAAGCATTTTAACAAACCTTGACTTTCCTCTGAGCGACTCTATTAGTATTCTGGAAATCTTTAAAAGGATTCGGGCTCAGCTAGGAAAAGGCACGAAGTACAGGAGCGCCGAAATGTTGGTCCCTTGCGTGATTTATTTTTATTACAAGCACAACAATACGCCCATAAGCGAAAAAGATTTGTTAGAGGTTTCAAATATTTCTAAAAAAGATTTCAACGAGTTCAAGATTCCTATGGCGAGTTTATGGCCGCAATACAAAGAAAGAGACCGCAAGGAATATATAATCCAAAGAATATTAGAAATTACCGAACATTTCGATTTAGGGATGCCGTTTTACTACCAGTCTTATAAGATTTTATCTCGGTTTTACGAAAGCATTAAAAACACAAAAGACGACGTTATCGTGGGTCTCATAACCTCCATCACTCTGCTCTGTTCTCAGCCGAAGGGAGTGAGCGTCTCAGCTCTTTGTGAGAGGTTAGGGATCAAGATGTCGACAATCCACAGGCAAGTCGAAAGAAAAATTATGGATCGATTTAGAGTTCCAGGTTTTAAGAGTTTAGTAAAATCCGCAAGCTTGTTAAAGAAAGTAATGACTAAATTAGGCGTACTCGACCCTGTTTTTGCTAATATAGACGGAGAACCTGTCGATTACGAAGATTCGCTCGTTGATGGTGCCGACATTGTTCAAGTAATCTTAGGAAACGCAACCCCAGTTTTTAACAACTTAAACGAGAGCAAAGATTTTTACCTATTCTTAAAAAACCTTAACGGTTATCTGGTTGTGTCTATTATTCATGCATTAGATAATAATAACAATAATAATAATTACAAAATAATTCACAATATCGTTAGCGAAAGAAACATTTCAAAAAGAGTAGGAAAAAGAGAAAGCGTCAAGCTGGAATTGTGGAAGTACTACAATCCGAAAGCCCCTCCATTGATTTGCTAGCGACGGGTTAATTCTGAATTTTAACTTCCTTTTTCTTGATTTTCCTTTTTTTCTATAATTTTTTTATTTCCTGCTGCTCTTCTTTTTTACTTTCTGTTAATTCTTTATTAGCTTTTTTTATTAGATGTTATATCTTTTTTCACGAGGATTCGAAAATTTTTGATTCCCTTACTTTATTAGCCTATATGCTTCTTTTGACAAAAAGCTGGTTAAAACTAGCTAAAATTAAAATAAAAAATCTTGTTTCCAACCACATTGGTAATTCTTTTTTTCTAATCAAAACTAAAGTTGGACGGTAAATAAGGGCGTAATTTTTTTGGTAAAACATCGTCGAGATTTGCTACGTCTTTATCGATTAGATCTATTAGGTTTTTATCGTTTTTTTTATAGAGTTTTTTCTTCAATTCTTTTCTCTTTAGATATTTTTTATCCTCAAGACCCCAGTATTCTATCCACACTTTCTTACCTATTGGTATAAAAAAATCGCTGTAGAGATCCTCTTCGATCGGAACTTTCCTTTCGTAAGCGTGAACGATCCCTTTATTATATAACCAATTATCGATTATCTGCTCTGCCTTTGACCTGACCATATGACCGTCCTCTGTTCTATAAGTAGCAGGAAATTTGGATCGGAAATTCTTCTCTTCGACTTCGACATCTGAGATTTTGTGATTGTCAGATACTTTTTGCTTTGACTTATTACTTTTAAGCCAGCATTCAGAACATAAAGGTTTTGCGCCTTTTTTCCACTTACCGCAATCTTCACATTTAGTTATTTTACCTTCGTCTTTTAATTTAAAACAATTCTTGCATAACGGATAATAACCGGATTTTGCTCCACATATTTGGCATACCATTTTTTTATCGACCTCTTTTATATATACTACAAGTTGGCGTTTAATTTCTTTATATTTTGCTAAAATAAGTTTTACATCAAAATTTGTTTGTCGAGATTAAGTGTATAAATAACTATAAAAATAAGTATAAAAAAAATGATTTAAGGCTTATTTAATGAGTTAATTTACCTTTTTTTTAGTTCTTTAGACTTTTTCTTTTATAAGCTTTCGGTAAATTTAGTATTAAAGCTTTTTTAAAACTTATTCACGTGAAATATCATGAGAAAAAAAAACAAGAAAACTATAGTTATAATTTTTGGAGTTATATCAATCGTATTTTTAGCTGGTTTTTTAAACCTTACAAACGAGCCCACTACCGCCCCCATT